>JBJFHS010000144.1:0-3560 GCA_051893885.1 Eubacteriales bacterium | reverse complement strand
CAAAACGACGTGAGTCAGTATTATTTTATTATTAAGTTACTATATCAAGGTATTCTATCCGGCTGTCTCGAGCAGGGTTGGCGGTCCCTGCGAGCTCACTCCACCCTTTCTAAGGTCGAGGATATCTATATCAAGCCGCGAGGCAGGCTGACTCGTCCGAAGTGATACCGCCACCTTTGCATTACACGATAAATGATAAAAACCGATTGAAGTTCTTGCCAAGCTTCTTACAAGAAGCGTCCCGTCTCCCATCGAACTTAATCAATATCCCGATCCGTCGTATTCGCCGCCTATTACGGGTTCGGATGAAACGTGCTGCCACTTGCCGTCGACTGTTTCAAAGCCGTCTGTGGCTTCACCCTCGTAGTAAATGTTGTCCTCGTGCGAGAGGTGCTTGATTACTCCGGCGAGCTTTGGCGTGTTCTCGGGAGTGTGTCCGCCGAAATATGAGTTGGGAAGCATCGCGAGGGGAGCGTCGATCCAGTCGTAGAGCGTGTCGAGGTAGTTGAAGCAGTGGTGAGCGACCTGAACGAAGTCCGCTTTCCAGATTTCCCGCTCGGTGAGGCGCGTCACGATTTTTTCGGTTTCGACGTTCGTGTCGCCGAGGAACATGACTGAGCTGCCGTCGGACGTAAACCTGAGTATCGACGAGGTGCAGTTGAAATCGCGCGGCGGGAACACGGTGATATTATCGGCTTCAACCGCGTCCTCGTGTGCGTAGTAAAACTCAAGCTCGGCGTCGGCTAAAGTGAATTTCTGTCCGCTGTGTACCTTGAGCGGCATCGCGTCGGGGTATTTTTCTGCGATAATTTTCTTCATGTCGGCAACCGAAGCGGAGTATCCGCCCCCTATCGTGCTGTACGACGGCATATTGAACATGACTCTCTCAAGCACAATACGGTCTCCGTGGCGGCCTAAGAGCTTTGTGCAGCCGTTTACGTGGTCGTCGTGTGCGTGAGTGAAATACCATGCCGCGATTCTGACCTTTCCGCCGTCGGGAGTGTCTGTGATTTTCAGAATGAAGTTCCACAGCCCCTCCGCCGCTTCTTCGTTCCACTGGAGGATATGTCCGCCGTCAATCATGAACAGGCTGTTGTCGGAGAGCTTTATCACGTACAGCATTCCGCAGTTCACCGCCGTGGGAGTGCATCTGTTCTGGCAGTCGTAGTGCAGTCCGTACTGATAGATTGCGGTTTTTCCCTCCCCTTTCGCGCAGTATCCGAATTTGCTCAGCGGGGTTTTGACTTTGTCCTCGATCACGCGAATTTCGCCGCGCTTCTCAAAGAACGAGATGTGATAGTTTCCGCATTCCGCAAAAAGGTTGCCGCCGAGTGAGTTTTCGCCCTCGATTTCGTATCCGGCTGCGGCGAGCTTGGCGATATACGCCCTGTAGTCCTCCGCTCCGACACCGCTGACAATCTGCATTCGTGAGTCCTCGTCGGTAAATCCGTTCAAATCGTTTGCAAGCATCGGTCCGGCGTTGTAATATCCCTCGACCACGTCGCCGCTGTCAGGAGCCGGAATCGAAAAAATCCATTTATCTGCCATTTTTATCCCTTCTTTCACTGTTTTCGATAATAGGATAGCAGAATCAGATCCCAAAGTCAAGGTTATATGTTAAATAAATCTGACTGATGAGGCTGCTGCAGCGTAAAATAAATCAAAAAAATTATAAAAAACTGCTAAAAGCTCTTGATTTTGCGGAGAAAATATGATAAACTGATGAGGTATAGAAAAGTATGCGGCTGTGACGAATGAAAATACGCGCTATGTTCCTTTTTAAAGAGAGCCGGTGTGGGTGGAATCCGGCAAAGGTAGGCTCGTTTTCCGCATTCCGAGCTTTGTGCTTTCACGCAACGAGGCTGTTTTTTCAGCGAATTTGGGTGGCACCACGAGTCCTTTCGTCCCAATTTATCGGGGAGGGGATTTTTTTATTTTTCAGCTTTCCTCCCACAAAAATTCATTGTTAAAGAGGTTTAAAAAATGCTTGACATTAAATTTCTGCGCGAAAACCCGGATATCGTAAAGCAGAACATCAAAAACAAATTCCAGGATTATAAGCTCCCTCTCGTCGACGAGGTGATCGCGCTTGACGCCGAAAACCGCGCAATCATGCAGGAAGCCGACTCCCTCCGCTCAAACCGCAACAAGCTCTCCAAGCAGATCGGCGGTCTCATGGCAAAGGGTCAGAAAGAGGAAGCCGAAAAGGTCAAGGCTGAGGTAACAAAGCAGTCCGAAAGACTCGCCGAGTGCGAACAGAAGGAGACCGAGCTCGCCGAAAAAATCAAGAACATCATGATGACGATCCCGAACATCATCGACCCGTCTGTTCCGATCGGCAAGGACGACAGCGAAAACGTGGAAATCGAGAAGTTCGGCGAACCCGTCGTGCCCGATTTTGAAATCCCCTACCACACCGAAATAATGGAGCGCTTCGCCGGAATCGACCTTGACTCCGCACGCCGTGTTGCCGGAAACGGATTCTACTACCTCATGGGCGACATCGCGAGAGTTCATTCCGCAGTCATTTCATACGCGCGCGACTTCATGATTGGACGCGGATTCACCTACTGCGTTCCCCCGTTCATGATCCGTTCCGACGTTGTGACCGGCGTTATGAGCTTTGCCGAAATGGACGCGATGATGTACAAAATCGAAGGCGAGGACCTCTACCTCATCGGCACGTCGGAGCACTCCATGATAGGCAAATTCATCGACCAGATTCTGCCTGAGGAGGAACTTCCCTACACACTCACCAGCTACTCCCCCTGCTTCCGCAAGGAAAAGGGCGCGCACGGCATTGAGGAGAGAGGCGTTTACAGAATTCACCAGTTTGAAAAGCAGGAGATGATCGTCGTCTGCAAGCCCGAGGACTCAATGATGTGGTACAACAGGCTGTGGCAGAACACCGTCGACTTCTTCCGCTCACTCGACATTCCGGTCCGCACGCTCGAATGCTGTTCAGGTGACCTCGCCGACCTCAAGGTCAAGTCCTGCGACGTTGAAGCATGGTCGCCCAGACAGAAGAAGTACTTTGAAGTGGGCTCCTGCTCGAACCTCGGCGACGCTCAGGCGAGAAGACTCCGCATCAGAGTGAACGGCGGCGGAAAGAAATACCTCGCTCACACGCTGAACAACACTGTTGTGGCTCCGCCGAGAATGCTCATCGCGTTCCTTGAAAACAACCTTCAGGCGGACGGCAGTGTCAGAATCCCGCTTGCCCTCAGACCCTACATGGGCGGCACGGAAGTTCTGATTCCGAAGAAATAAAGTCTATTCGATGGGGGAGAACGAGGGGGACGCGGACGCTTTCTTGAAAGAAAGCTTAGCAAAGAACTTCAATCGGTTGTTATCATTTCTCGTTCAGTGCGTATGATATAGGTATCACTTCGGACGGGTCAGCTGGCCTCGCGGCTTGATATAGCGATCCTCGACCTCAGAAAGGGTGGAGTGAGCTCGCAGGCGCCGCCGAGACCCTGCTCGAGATAGCCGTATGGAATACCTCGATTTCGTAACTTAATAATAAAATAATACTGACTCACGTCGTTTTGAAGCGAACA
>JBJFHS010000143.1:0-3608 GCA_051893885.1 Eubacteriales bacterium | reverse complement strand
TATGGACGAAAAAAAATATCCGCGGATTATAAGTCAGAAAACATTCTCTCTGTGGATTCCGACCTGCCCGCTTCAGGTTAAAGAGGCTGTTATATTGCAGCAGAGCGAAGGATCTCTCCCGACGCTAAAAATAATCACCTGCCCGTGCGGAGACTATCGTATAAAGCACTATTCTGCGGAAGTTGAGCTTCAGAATAACAGACGTGAAATTATCGCTTCTTTTGTTAAAGAGGAAATTCTCGCGCCCGAGTCGCAGGAAATACAGCTTGATGAAGCGAATACGGCATACGCGGGCGTAAAAATTACCTCTGTCACATATTCGGACTCAAAAAACGAAAAAGTCTGGGTCAACTCTGACAATTCGGCGGGAATAAAGCTGACAGAGCAGGAGATATACTGGCAGACCGATCCTCTCTACGACCAGATAAAACGCGAATGTGAGGGTGTAACAAACGCGAAATATAAGCCCGATGAAATTGACGGCGGCTGGAGGTGCACGTGCGGTCAGGTAAATCTCAATGACAGCGAAGTCTGCGGTTCCTGCCATGTTTCAAGAGAATGGCTGAAAAGTCACCTGAATACCGAATATCTCACCTCACGCAAAGCAGAAGACGACAAAAAAAGTGATAAAGCAATCGAGCGCGAAATCAGGCACCGCAGGGAAGGCGTATCGGACAAAACAAAAGCAATCCTCATTTTATCCTCCGTTATCCTTTTGATAGTTCTTGTATTTCTCACGATTAATATTTTCATACCGTCGGTAAAATATTCAAATGCTGATAAAGCTCTCGCAAACGGGGACTACGACACATCTATAAGAGGTTTTGCCGACCTCGGCGATTTCAGAGATGCAAAAGACCGCCTCAACGACGCGACATACAAAAAAGCCCAGCACATGACCGGCATGGAAGAAGTTTATATGACTACCTCCCAGAAAGAGCCTTGGTATTCGATTGACGATAGCGGCGTTCTCTCATTCAAGAAAGACGATTACAAGGGCAGTTGGAACAATTTCACCATACCTGACGTTTTCGACGGAATTGTAGTCAGAGAGCTTGACCGCAATTTCTTCCTCAACTGCAAGGAGCTTACCGTTGTGAATATCTCCGACTGCGTTGAAGTTATAGGAGAACAGGCATTTTACAATTGCGAAATTCTGCACACAATAAACTTCGGCAAAAACATAACTGAAATCGGAGCGCGTGCGTTCATAAACTGCTACGAACTTGAGTCAATTGAAATACCCGACACCGTGACTGCACTCGGACTCAGAGCCTTCAACAACTGTGTCAAGCTGAAAAGCGTCATACTCGGCTCGGGTGTCACAAAAATCGGAAGCTACCAGTTCAGCTTATGTGCGAGCCTCGAAAAAATCACATTGAAGTCACCGATAACCGAAATCGGCGAATATGCTTTTTCCGAATGCGTTTCACTTAAAACTGTTTTCTGCCGTTTTGATGAATCGGAATGGACTGAACCGTCTGTAGGCGAAGGCAACAATATATACTACAGCCTCGACAAATCGTTTGGCAACTGATAAAAAACAAAATCCGCCCGACTTTTTATATGTACCCGGTATTTACTGTACATATCAAGCCGGACGGATTTTCTGTTTACTTTATTATTTTACGGGAACAAGCTCGAGAGTAACGATTTTCTTGTGAGCTACGGGAATATTGCAGACGCCGTTTCTCATATTTATTTTCGACTGTCTTTCTTCGGCGAGATTTACATGGTACACTGAAGAAAACTTGCCTTTCAGATTCAGCTTCATCTTTGCATCGTATTCGTATGGGTTGTAGACTCGGAGAATAACGGAATTCGTTTCCTCGCCCATCTTGGTTGCGCTTACGACAAAACCGTTTCCGGAAATTCCGAGGAGCGTGTCTGTGGCAGCTTTGACGCCGGCGTGAGCGTGTGTACAGATTGCGCAGGGTTCATATGCAGCGAATGAATATGCCTCGTTTACGGCTCTCTCACGGTCGTATTTCGTGTGAGTAAAGGGAATAACCGAATATTCCACAGTCAGAGTACCTTTGCACTGGGCATCCGGAGTCGGGAAGTATCCCCAGTCACCGAGCTGGTCTATTCCGCGGTGAAGCGTGAGAGACATTGTGTTTGCGCCGTCACGGAGAACCTCGTATTCGCAGAGTCCGCGTCCGCTGATAAGAACACCTCGGTTTTCATCCTCAAGTCCGAAGAACGTCGTCATTTTTCCGGGCTTTGTCGGATTCTTCCAGCCATCCCATGGTTTTATGGGTCTCTTTACGATATCGTACTGACCTTCCGCGAGGAGCATATCCGTTTTGATATCGTTCTTTGTGAGCATTACGACACGGTGGTTTTCTGCGTTGTTGTGGATTACGGTTTTTATATCAAGTCTGTCTTTGCCCGCGCGCAGAGTGAAATAGTTTTCAATCTTCATCACACATTCGCCCACGCGGTTTCCGGCAGCTCTGTCAACGCCCGAGGGGATATTCATGACGTGTGTGACACGGAAAGTTATCGCTGCCGGGGTGGATGAGATAAGCTCCAGCTTTGCGCGAACGCCTTCTGTTGTGACTGTGAGTTTGTCTTTTGACTGACGATATATGTATTCGTCTCCGATGTCACCCGTGTCGCTCATGATTCCGGTGATTATTTCTCTGCCGTTCTTGCGGTCGGTAACTATAGCTGAACCGTCGGCTTCAAACTTTACGCGGATTCTCTCGTTGGACATACCGCGTTTGTAGAGCGTAAGTTCGCTTTCAGCCTTCGCGGAGTCCGTTTTGACCGCAAACGACTTATATCCGAGAGCGGGAACACCTCCGGCACAGAAAGTCACAAGGAAACGGCGTGTGTTGAACGGGATACGGAATTTGTCTTTGGGAAGAATATAATCAAATACAACTCCGCAGTCTTCCACATCAGCTGGAATAACAGTTTCGCCGTCATAAATTCCGATCATGTCAGCAGTTACGTCGGTGTCTTCCGGGAAGTCAACCTTGACTGTGACAGCTTCATTTGAGACAAAACCGTGCGGGTTGAACACAGTTATAACTCTTTCGGATCCGACGGAAGCTGTGTCGAGCTTAGCGATGAATTTTTCAAGCTCATCTGCCGCAACGGACTGTCCGGCTGCAAGAACTTTTTTGAAGCGCGTGACCATTTCCGAGTGCACGTCGTCCACCGAGCAGCCGCAGATTGAGTCGTGTGGATGGTTCTGCAAAAGGGTTTTCCACATAAAGAGGAAGTAATCACGGCGGATTTCGTCGCCTGCGAAAAGGGAAGAGTAGACATTGAGCGGCTCGGCAGTTTTTTCAAGAAGGGCTTCGCAGCGTGTGTTGAGCTGTTTTAAATAAATTCTCGAGGATGCTGTGTTTGCAAGAGTATCCCATCCCGAGCCGTATTCGCCGTCAAGCTCACCTACATATATTCCGAATTTGTCTTTGTATGGGCGAATAGCTTCAAAGTAATCGTGATATGTGCTGTGCATTACATTGTCGGGAAGGATTTCGTTCACTTTTTCGGCTATCTGACCGATGTCAACCTGTACGGGCTGGTGGTCGCATCCGTTGAGGAACAAAAGGTCATCGCACACTGAGCACTGAGTCAGAGAATCGCGAATT
>JBJFHS010000142.1:0-3634 GCA_051893885.1 Eubacteriales bacterium | reverse complement strand
AGGGTCACCGATATGGGGGAAAAGACCCGCGCCAAACCGAAATCAAAGCAGGCGTCGGACTTATCGCGTACCACTCGAAGGCAAAAATTCTCCCGGTGTTCATCGAAAACAGCCGCATGAAAACCGGAATCTTCCGCAAAAACCGCGTGACTTTCGGAAAATGCATCTCTTTTGACGAGCTTGAGTTCACAAAAGGCGGCAAAACCGAGTACATGAACGCCTCGCGCATTATCTTCAACCGAATCTGCGAGATAAAATACGGAAATGAACTTCCGAATGCCGTGGAGGTCAGATGAGCGTCACGATTGCTTCACACGCGGGATTCTGCTTCGGGGTCAAGCGCGCGACGGATGCCCTTGAGGAGGCTCTGAAAAAGGCTCAGGGGACGGGCGAAAAAGTCTGCACCCTCGGCAGAATCATCCACAACAGCCACTACATCGACGAGATAAAACGCCTCGGCGCCGTCGAAATTTCACGCGGGGATGTGGCGGACGTGATAAAATCAGCCGATGCGGGAGAAAAAATTACGCTTGTCATCCGAGCCCACGGTGAGCTGCGTGAGATATCCGACGCCCTTTACGCCTGCGCGGAGAGAAATCCCGGATTCACGCTGATCGACGGAACCTGCCCGTATGTGCGGAAGGTGCGCAGAATAGCTGAAGAAAATTCGGGAGAGGGAAAGGTTTTTGTGCTGTCCGGCAATGCTTCACACCCCGAGGTGGAGGGGATAATGAGCTGCGCGGAGGGTGAAAAATACGTTTTTGCGGATGCTGCCGAGCTTGAAAACGCCGCTTATTCGTTGAATAGTGCCAAAAATTGTGCAAAAAAGCTATGTATAGCAGCGCAAACCACACAAAATTTGGCGGAATGGAAAAAAAGTATAAATTTTATCAAAAAGGTATATACAAACGCTTTAATTTTTGATACAATATGTAATGTGACACAAATGCGCCAGGAGGAGTGCGCCGAGCTTTCAAACGTTTCGGATGTAATGATAGTTATAGGCTGCCGCGACAGCTCAAACTCAATGAAGCTGTACGATATCGCGAGAAAAAGCTGCCCGCGCACCTATTTTATCGAGGGTATCGGAGACATCCCGCACATTGACGTCGCGAATTTAAAAGTGTCAATAACTGCCGGTGCTTCAACGCCGTACAGTTTAATACAGGAGGTATATAAAACAATGAACGAGCAGACAGAAAACTTTGCTGAACTTCTCGAGACATCACTTAAAACTTTAAATACAGGAGATATCGTCGAAGGCATTATCACGTCTATTTCGCAGAACGAGATTCATCTCGACCTCGGCGCAAAGACCACCGGTGTCATTGTCCACGACAAAGCAACAGACGATCCTTCCGCTAAGCTTGATGAGCTCTACAAGGTCGGCGACACAATCAAGGCAAAGGTCGTAAAGGTAAGCGATATCGACGGTATTGCTACACTCGACAAAACAAGAGTTGACTCCGAGTCCAACTGGAACAAAATCGTTGAAGCGTGCGATTCCGGCGAAACTCTCGAGGGCAAAATCGTTGAGGCTGTCAAAGGCGGCGTGATCATCTCCCTCAACTCCGTAAGAGTATTCATCCCGGCTTCTCTCACAGGAGTTCCGAAGGACACCGATCTCTCCACACTTGTCGGCACAACCCAGAAGGTTAAAATCATCGAAATCAAGGCTGACCGCAAGAGAGCTTACGCTTCTATCCGCGCCGTACTCCGTGAAGAAAGAAAGGCACGCGAAGAAGCATTCTGGAACACTATCGAAGAGGGCAAGGAATTCGACGGCGAAGTCAAGAGCCTTACCGATTTCGGTGCATTCGTTGACCTGGGCGGCGTAGACGGTATGGTACATACGTCAGAGCTGTCCTGGAGAAGAATCAAGCACCCCTCCGAAGTTGTTTCCGTAGGAGACAAGATTCACGTTTACGTAAAATCCTTCGACCGCGAAAAGGGAAGAATTTCTCTCGGCTACAAGACCGACGATATGAACCCCTGGAACATCTTCACTCAGAAGTATGCAGTCGGCGATGTAGCTGAGGTCAAGATTGTCAGCCTTATGCCCTTCGGTGCATTTGCTGAAATCGTTCCCGGCTGCGACGGACTTATCCACATCAGCCAGATAGCTGACCACAAGATTGCAAAGCCCGAGGAAGTTCTCGAAGTAGGACAGACTGTTCAGGTTAAAATCACCGCTATTGATGAAGAAAACCACAAGGTAAGCCTCTCCATCCGCGCCCTCCTCGAAGAAGCAGAGGAAGAAGCAGAAGAAGCTGAAGCCGAGGACGCAGAATAAGCTGAATACCAAAAAATGCGGGAGAAAACCGGAGATGTGTTTTTTCCCGTTTTTTTTGAAATCACACGGGCAAATTTACAATGAAAAAACGGATTTTATCTCTGGCGCTGTCTCTGCTCGCCGTTTTCACAGTGGTGCTGATGAACTCCTGCGAGGGATATGGCGCACCTAAAATCAGCATTTCATTTGAGCGCATAATTCACGCCGGCGGAGAACTCTGGGGTGTCGACAGTCAGGGCACGTACCGCTCTTTTCTGGGCTCAAACTCACTTGAGGGGCTCAGTCAGTGCGCGGAATACGGCTGTAACGCAGTCGAGCTCGACTTCAACTTCACCTCCGACGACCGCCTTGTCTGCATCCACGACTGGAGCGCGGAGTATATAGATACAATCGAGAACGGTCAGCCGCTGTCGTACGACGAGTTTATGTCCTCGAAGATTTTCTGGAATTTTACTCCGATAGGAATCGAGGAGGTCGGCGAATTTCTGCGCGAGCACCCTGAAATGTACATCGTCACCGATATAAAGGAACGTTTTGAGGAGTCTGTCGCCGTCATCGCAGAAACACTGCCTGATTTGAAGGACCGAATCGTAATTCAGATTTATTCGGAGGACGATTATGACGCCGCGGAGGAAAACGGATTTAAAAATATCATCTTCACGCTTTACCGCCTCAACTGGAAGGAGAAGACAGACACGTCCGACCTCGTCAGATTCGAGAGAACACACCCGCTCGTCGGATTTACATTCTCGTATGAGCTGTGCGAGGTGAAGGGATACGTCGACGGCATGATGAAATCGGGTGTTCCGCTGTACGTACATACGGTGAACGACGGCGATGAAGTGCGTAAATATCAGTCAATGGGAATCTACGGCGTGTATACAGATACAGCTGCGCCGGAAAAATAATGTAATCTGACAATTAAATAACAAAAAATAAATTTACAGCTAAAGGAGAAACTGAAAAATGTCAATTCCAAGAACAGAATATCCCCGCCCGACGCTCAGACGCGGAGATAACAGCTGGGTATGCCTCAACGGTCAGTGGGAATTCGCCTTTGACTTCGGAAATTCCGGCCGCGAGAGAAAAATGTGGGAAGCTCCGAAGTACGAGCGCGAAATCACAGTGCCTTTCGTACCCGAATCAAAGCTCTCCGGCATCGAGTACATCGACTTCATCCCCGCCTGCTGGTACAGGAGAGAAGTGACCCTCCCCGACGACTGGTGCACCGAATGCGGCAGAGTTCTCATTCACTTCGGCGCGGTCGACTACTACTCCGAAGTCCGCGTAAACGGCTCTCTCGCAGGCACACATCGCGGAGGCTATACTCCCTTTGCGGTT
>JBJFHS010000141.1:0-3663 GCA_051893885.1 Eubacteriales bacterium | reverse complement strand
CCGAGCCGCAGGTGGACCTGACCTACACTTCCCTCGACGCGGGTGAAAATGACACGGTTTTCGCGGTTGAATACCTCCCCGGACAGTACGACCAGAGAGCGGATTCGGCGTCTCAGTGCATTCAGATCATCTCGCAGGGAAACCGCCCCGCAATCCGCACCGCCAAGGTCTATATCCTCTCGGGAAACGTGAGCGAGGACGAGCTTGAAAAAATCAAAAAATACGTCATCAACCCCGTCGAGGCACGTGAGGCTTCGCTCGAGGAAAAGGATACCCTCGCTTCGGTTTACGACGTTCCCGCCGATGTACCCGTTCTCGACGGATTCAACGACATGGACGAGGGAGATTTGCAGCCGTTTATCGACAAGTACGGTCTCGCGATGGATGCAGACGACCTGAGATTCACCCGCGACTACTTCAGAGGCGAAGGACGCAACCCCACCCTGACCGAAATCAAGATGATCGACACCTACTGGTCAGACCACTGCCGCCACACCACGTTCCTCACAACTATCGACAGCGTAAAGTTTGACGATCCTCTCCTCGAAGCCGCCTACAACCGCTATCTTGAGGTTCGCCACTCACTCGGACGCGACGCAAAACCCATCAACCTCATGGACATCGCGACTGTTGCGGTACGTGAGCTCAAGGCTGAGGGAAAGCTCGCAAAGCTCGATGAATCCGAGGAAATCAACGCCTGCACGGTCAAGATTGACGTCGACGTTGACGGAAAGAACGAAAAATGGCTGCTCCTGTTCAAGAACGAGACGCACAACCACCCGACCGAAATCGAGCCCTTCGGCGGTGCGGCAACCTGTATCGGCGGTGCAATCCGCGACCCTCTCTCCGGCCGTTCGTACGTTTACGGAGCGATGAGAGTCACCGGCGCGGGAGACCCCACAAAGCCGATCGAAGAAACTCTCGAGGGAAAGCTCCCGCAGAAAAAGCTGGTTACAACGGCAGCGGCGGGTTATTCCTCGTACGGCAACCAGATCGGTCTTGCGACAGGTCAGGTAAGTGAAATTTATCACCCCGGATATGTCGCAAAGAGAATGGAAATCGGTGCGGTTATCGCTGCGGCTCCCGAGGACTGCGTCAGACGCGAATGCCCCATCCCCGGGGATATCGTGATCCTCCTCGGCGGAAGAACCGGACGTGACGGATGCGGCGGTGCTACAGGCTCGTCGAAATCGCACAACCTGCACTCGCTCGAGTCATGCGGCGCAGAGGTTCAGAAAGGAAACGCACCCGAGGAGAGAAAGCTCCAGAGGCTGTTCCGCAATCCTGAGGCTTCACGTCTTATCAAGAGGTGCAACGACTTCGGAGCGGGCGGTGTTTCCGTGGCTATCGGCGAGCTCGCTGACGGTCTGAAAATCAACCTCGACCGCGTTCCAAAGAAGTACGACGGTCTTGACGGAACCGAGCTCGCAATCAGCGAATCCCAGGAGAGAATGGCTGTCGTCGTGGCGAAGGAGGATGTGGAGCACTTCATCTCCCTTGCTAACGGCGAAAACCTTGAAGCTACAGTTGTAGCCGAAGTTACAGAGGAAAAGAGACTCACCATGTCGTGGAGAGGCAGGACAATTGTCGACCTTACGAGAGAATTCCTGAACTCCAACGGCGCGGAAAAGCACATAGATATCGCCCCCGCACACACCGAAAAATACACGAAAGATATCCCAGCCGACTTCAAAGAGGGATACATGGCTCTCGCGACCGACCTCAACGTGGCGTCGCAGCGCGGACTTTCCGAAAGATTCGACTCCACCATCGGAGCGGGTACAGTAATGATGCCGTTCGGCGGAAAGTATCAGGAGACCCCGTCGCAGGCAATGGTTCACAAAATTTCGACGGAAAATCACGACACAACGACGGTTTCGCTAATGGCGTGGGGCTACAACCCGTTCATCGCCGAAAAGAGCCCCTATCACTCCGCATACCTCGCCGTGGTTGAGTCGGTTTCAAAGCTCGTGGCATCCGGCGCAAAGTTTGAGGACGTCTACCTGACCTTCCAGGAGTATTTCGAGAAGCCGAAGAATTCTCCCGAGAGATGGGGCAAGCCGCTTTCCGCACTTCTCGGAGCGTTCACCGCACAGCTTGAGCTCGGCATCGGTTCAATCGGCGGTAAGGACTCGATGAGCGGCTCGTTTGAATCCCTCGATGTTCCCCCGACGCTTGTTTCCTTTGCGGTCACCACCGACAAAATCGGAAATATTATCTCTCCCGAATTTAAAAAGGCGGGAAGCAGCGTATTCCTTCTCAAGCCGGAGTACGACGAAAACGGACTTCCCACAGCCGATTCGCTCATTAAGAATTTTGCAGTCGTACACAAGCTCGTCGAGGAGGGCCGTGTGTTCTCAGCGTACACTCCCACATACGGCGGTGTGGCTGAGGCTGTCATGAAGATGTCGCTCGGCAACAGAATCGGCTTCAGCTACGACAAAAACCTCCCGCTCGGCGAAATTTTCGGATATTCATACGGCTCGTTTGTGCTTGAGTGCAGCGATTGTACAACTGTAGACGGCGCGCTCAACCTCGGAAAGACGACTTCGTGCGGCTGCATCACCCTCGGAGACGAAAAAGTCAGCGCGGAGGAGCTCAAAAAAGCATACGACTCAGTTCTCGAGGGCGTATATCCCGTAAACGCAAAGGCTCAGGACAACGGCGAAGCTGTAGAGACGATTTCGTCAAAGGAATACACAAGAGTCAGGACAAGTGCAAAATTCGCTCGTCCGAAGGTACTCATCCCCGTATTCCCCGGCACGAACTGCGAATACGACACGGCAAAGGCCCTCGCGAAAGCCGGATTTGAGCCGGAAATCATCGTTGTCCGCAACATCACTCCCTCCGCGGTTGCCGAAAGCGTGGATTATTTCGCAAACGAGCTGAAAAACGCGCAGGCTGTCTTCATCCCGGGCGGATTCTCGGGCGGAGACGAACCCGACGGAAGCGGCAAGTTCATCACGGCATTCTTCCGCAGCGGCGCAGTCAAGGAGGAGACGAACAAGCTGCTCAAGGTTCGCGAAGGACTCATGTGCGGCATCTGCAACGGCTTCCAGGCTATAGTCAAGCTCGGACTTGTGCCCTACGGCGAAATCATCGACACGGACGAAAACTGCCCGACGCTGACGTTCAACAAAATCGGCCGCCACCAGTCCCGCATTGTTCACACCAGAATCGCGTCGAACAAGTCCCCGTGGCTCGCAAAGACCTCTGTCGGCGACGTTTACAATGTGGCTATCTCCCACGGCGAGGGCAGGTTCATCGCAAACGAAGATGTGATCAAATCCCTCATCGAAAACGGACAGATCGCAACGCAGTACGTCGGTCTTGACTCTCAGGCGACGATGGACATCAACTTCAACCCCAACGGCTCGACGCTCGCTATCGAGGGCATCACATCCCCCGACGGACGCGTGCTCGGCAAAATGGGTCACACCGAGAGATACAACCCCGGTCTGTACGTCAACGTCCCCGGCGAATACGACATGAAGCTGTTTGAATCCGCCGCAGAATACTTCAGATAATTCCCAAAAACAAAACCGAACCCGCATCATTTGCATTCAGACGATGTATGGTTCGGTTTTTCTATGGGGGAACGAAGGGAGACGGGACGCTTCTTGTAATGAAGCATAATGACTTCGTCATTGGCAAGAACTTCAA
>JBJFHS010000140.1:0-3680 GCA_051893885.1 Eubacteriales bacterium | reverse complement strand
GGATTCCGTTGAAATTTTCGTTGAAAAAGACAGAGTGGTTCTGAAAAAATATGAGCCGAGCTGCATTTTCTGCGGAGATGCCGACGATGTTGTCATTTATAAAGATAAAAGAATTTGCCGCAGCTGTCTTGAAGAACTGAGAAAGAACGAGCTGTAATTTATTACATTCTATTTAATCAAACCTCTGTGTAGAACACTGTAAATATTAATCTTAAGTCAATATACTCGGATAGGAATGCAAAAAAGCTGTAGTCTTCTATGGCTTTTTATTTTTGTGCATCAAAAAAGGCGACGGGCGGCATAATTACCGTTCATCGCCATATTTTTTATTGAATTTTATCTTGCCATTGTTCTGATTTCTTCGAGTGCGCGTGAGATGAATTCTTCAACCTTGACCGCTCCTTCATCCTTACCCGCTCTTGTGCGGACGGAAACCGAGCCGTCGTTCATCTCTCTCTCACCTACAACGAGCATATACGGCGTCTTCTGAAGCTGAGCTTCGCGGATCTTGTAGCCTATCTTCTCGTTTCTGTCGTCGAGGTGTACTCTGATTCCGGCCTCGTCGAGCTTCTTTGCTACCTCAGCGGCGTAATCGTTGAAGGAGTTTGAAACTGCGAGGACTTCAACCTGAACGGGAGACAGCCACAGCGGGAATGCGCCTGCGAAGTGCTCAGTGATAACGCCGATGAATCTCTCGATCGAGCCGAGAACAACGCGGTGGATCATGACGGGGCGGTGCTTTTCGTTGTCTGCGCCGGTGTATTCAAGCTCGAATCTCTCGGGGAGCTGCATATCGAGCTGAATTGTGCCGCACTGCCATGTTCTTCCGAGACAGTCTGAGATGTGGAAGTCGAGCTTCGGACCATAGAACGCGCCGTCACCTTCGTTGATTACATATGTCTTGCCCATTTCGGCAACAGCTTCCTTGAGTGTTTCCGTCGCGAAATCCCAGTCCTTCACGTCGCCCATGTGGTCCTCGGGCATTGTGGAAACTTCAATCTGGTACGACAGACCGAATACGGAGTAAACCTCGTCAAAGAGCTTAACTACGTTCTTGATCTCGTCCTTCATCTGCTCCCAAGTCATGAAGATGTGCGCGTCGTCCTGTGTGAAGCAGCGGACTCTGAACAGACCGTGGAGCGCGCCGGAGAGCTCGTGGCGGTGTACCAGACCAAGCTCACCCATGCGGAGGGGAAGGTCGCGGTATGAGTGCGGCTGAGACTTATAGACAAGCATTCCGCCCGGGCAGTTCATCGGCTTGATTGCGAAGTCGGTGTCGTCGATCACTGTCGTGTACATATTTTCCTTGTAGTGATCCCAGTGGCCGGATCTCTCCCAGAGCGCGCGGTTGAGCATCATGGGAGTGCTTATCTCAACGTAGCCGTATCTCTTGTGTACCTTTCTCCAGTAGTCGATAAGGGTGTTGCGGAGAACCATTCCCTTCGGAAGGAAGAACGGGAAGCCCGGGCCCTCGTCCATTATTGTGAAAAGACCGAGTTCCTTGCCCAGCTTTCTGTGGTCGCGCTTTTTGGCTTCTTCGATTCTGTCGAGGTATTCCTTGAGAGCGTCTTTGTTTGTGAACGCAGTGCCGTAGATTCTCTGTAAAACCTTGTTTTTCGCGTCGCCTCTCCAGTAAGCGGAGTTGCAGCTTGTGAGCTTGAATGCCTTTACAGCGCCGGTTGAGAACAGATGAGGGCCTGCGCAGAGGTCGGTGAAGTCGCCCATTCTGTAGAACGAGATGACAGCGTCTTCGGGGAGGTCGTTGATGAGTTCAACCTTGTACGGCTCGTCCTTCATGAGCTCAAGAGCTTCCGCGCGGGGGAGAGTGAAGCGCTCCATTTTTGCGTTTTCCTTGACGATTTTCTTCATTTCAGCCTCAAGCTGCTCGAGAACCTCGGGTGTGAAGGTGACGTCGGAGTCAAAGTCGTAGTAGAAGCCGTTGTCGATAGCCGGGCCGATGGTGAGCTTTACCTCGGGGTACAGTCTTTTCACGGCTGCGGCGAGAATGTGGGATGCGGTGTGGCGAAGAACGTGAGCTCCGTCGGGGTCGGCGAATGTGAGAAGCTCAACGTCGGCGTCGGAGTCGATGGTTGTGGTGAGGTCCGAAACCTTTCCGTTTATTTTGCAGGCGAGGACGTCGCGTGAGATGAGCTCAGCCGCACGTGCAGCGTCGTAAGCCGTCACGGGAGCGTCGAATTCTACTGTTTTTTCGGGAAATTTTACGTTAAACATAACGAATACCCCCAATTTGTATAAAGTAAATGTTGCACCGCGAAAACAAAAAAAGCTGCGGTACAGTGTCTGTCAGAAAAAACTCTGTCAGATTGATCTGTCGGGGTGCGAAAAAATCCGCACGGTTCCACCCGAGCTTTTAACTCAATTTATATAATTATTGTAAAGCCGTTTTATTCGGCAGGGTGGTGCCTCGTGTTCGCCTGCGGAAACTTCTCAGCCTGTGTTTCTCTCTGTGCGCGGTGTGAAATAAGGTAAATCCCTTAAACGGCATTATAGCATTTTTTTTGTGAAAAGTCAATCGAAAAAATATTAAAATTATTGACAAAGAATAAAAGCCTTGATATAATCGGAATATAAAATTTGACAAACGAAGAGAAAATATAATGTACGAATACAGAAATCCCTATATAATTGATTTTACAGAAGTAAATTATTTTGTGCAGTTTCATTATGCAATAATGGAAGGGCTTGATTTTCCCGATTATTACGGATGTAATTGGGATGCACTGTGGGATTGTCTGACCGATATGGTTGGAAGTAATAATATTATTGAAATATACGGCTTTGAAGTGATAAGAAAAAAATTCCCTGAGGCGGCGGAGACTTTTTTGAAAATACTTGACGAATGGCGGCACTACAACAATGACAGGTATATAGACATGACTCACGTGAGTTTTGTAGACGGTAATACAGAGACCGTGCTGTTTTAAGATTTAAATCAGAAAATCCGCGCTGATCTCCTTGAAAATAAGAGTCAGTCGCGGATTTGTTTTTATCTTCAGTCAGCCTTGGTTTTAAGTATGATTCTGTCCTCGCACCAGTTGTCGCGGTAGTATGAGCTCGGGTGGAATTTGTCTCCCACACGGTTCATTTCGGCAAACATCATGTTCCGAATCGCGCATTTTGTCTCAAAATATTCCGGCTCGGCAGCGAGGTTTTTCATCTGCAACGGGTCGTTTTCATTGTCGAAGAGAAGCTCGGAGCCGTCGGCGTAGTATGTGGCGTAGGTGTATTTCTTTGTCCTGTACGCCCTCCACTCGTGACCGTCCTCCCACGCTGCCGTCGCTCCTGTTCCCATCATCAACGCGCCATCCGGTTCGTCAGCTCCCGCTTTTCCGAGTACGGCGTCTGACAAATCGCGTCCTTCAACCTCGTCGGGGATGTCGTCCTTCATTCCCATCATCGAGAGCAGCGTCGGCATGATGTCAACCGTGTTCAGGCATACGTCGTTTTCTCCCACGGGTATCTCTCCAGGGCAGCGCATGAGGAACGGAACCCGCACAGCCTCCTCGTAGAAAATGTTCTTCGCGCGTCTTCCGTGTGCCCCGAACAATTCTCCGTGGTCTGAGGTGAAGACGAAAATCGTGTCGTCCTCGAGTCCGGCTTCCTTAATCGCAGCGAGCATTTTTCCCACGTTTTCGTCCGCCTTTTCCGCCATGGAGTAG
>JBJFHS010000139.1:0-3700 GCA_051893885.1 Eubacteriales bacterium | reverse complement strand
TTGCCGCAGTCATCCTTTATATAGTTCTGAACAAACCCACATTCGGCTATGAGCTCCGCGCGACAGGCTTCAACAAACACGCCGCTGAGTACGCCGGAATGAACAGCAGGCGCAATATTATGCTCACCATGTCAATCGCCGGTATGCTCGCCGGTCTGGGTGGTGCGTTTGCAATCCTCGCTCCGTCGACCATAGCGGGAAGCTCAATGACGTACGAGCCCATCTCCGTGATAGCGGCAAACGGCTTCAACGGCATAGCGGTCGCTCTCCTCGGCTCGTCAAACCCAATCGGAATCGTGTTCTCCGCACTGTTTATTAGCCTGATTCAGCGCGGCGGTACTCTCGCAAGCCTGTTTGGATATAAGCCTGAGATTATCGACGTGGTTATCGCCGTGATAATCTACTTCTCCGCGTTCTCCGCAATCATGAGCGCGTACCTCGGAAAGTTCATCGCAAAGTTCAGAAGCGGCAAAAACAGCGGCAAAGAGAAAGGAGAGATAAAATAAATGGAAACACTGTATTATCTGATTCAGGGTACGCTCCCCGTTGCTGTTCCGCTTCTTCTTGTCGCACTCGGAGGAATGTTTTCTGAGCGGTCGGGCGTTATCAACATCGGCCTCGAGGGTATAATGCTGACCGGAGCGTTTCTCGGCTGCATTTTCGTCTACCTCGTGCAGGGAAGCGGAATGAACGCACAGCTGATTCTTCTCCTCGGAATGATAGTTGCGGCTGCTGCGGGCATGATATACTCGTTTCTGCTCGCCTTTGCCGCCGTCAACATGAAAGCCGACCAGACGATAGTCGGAACCGCGCTGAATATGCTTATCCCTGCGGCGATACTGCTGTTCGCGAAGATGAAGCTCGGGTCCGACGGCGTAACAACAAACGTGTTTTTCTACGTGAAGGAAGTGCCGCGCCTCTCAAAAATCCCGGTCATAGGAAGCTTGTTCTTCAAAAACACATATATCACCGTGTATATCGGGCTTGTCATCCTCGCCGTGGCAATCGTTGTGTTCTATAAAACCCGTTTCGGCCTGAGACTTCGCGCGTGCGGCGAGCATCCATCCGCTGCGGACTCGGTCGGAATCAATGTAATGCGCATGAGATGGGCTGGAACCACAATCTCCGGCATACTCGGCGGCATAGGGGGATTCTTCTACGCGGTCGGAGTAATGGACGGAAACTGCAACGGTCACACGGGAGTGGCGGGATTCGGTTTTCTCGCGCTCGCCGTCATGATTTTCGGTCAGTGGCAGCCCGTCAAGATAGCTTTGGCTGCGCTTCTGTTCGCATTTCTCAGAACCCTCGCGTATTCCGTGCCGCTCATCCCGGCGCTGAACTCGCTCGGAATCAACAGCGCGTTTTACAAAATGTTCCCGTATATAGTTACAATGGTAGTTCTTGCGTTCACCTCGAAGAAATCCCGCGCTCCGAAGGCTGAGGGAATACCATACGACAAGGCGAGAAGATAAGCGGGAGGAAAAAATATGCTCATTATCGGAATCGCGGGCGGAACGGGAAGCGGAAAGACGACACTCACCGATACGCTGGCAGAGGAGTTCGCGCCGTACATCACCGTAATCCGCCATGACGACTACTACAAATCCCACGACGATATGCAGTATGAGGAGAGATGCCGCCTCAACTACGACGAGCCTCAGGCGTTTGACAACGAGCTGCTCATACGTCATCTTGAAAAACTGCGCGCAGGTGAGGCGGTCGACGGGCCTAAATACGACTACAGAATTCACAACAGGAGCCGCGAGACGCAGAAAATCCTCCCGAATTACGTCATAATCGTCGAGGGAATACTGATTTTCGCACAGCAGGAGCTCTCCGATATGTTTGACGAAAAGATTTTTGTCGACACCGACGCGGATATCAGGCTGATAAGGCGGATCCTCAGAGACACAAAGGAGAGAGGGCGTTCGCTTGAATCCGTAGTCACGCAGTACATCGACACAGTCAAGCCGATGCACGAGAAATATGTCGAGCCAACCCGAAAGAGAGCGGATATCGTAGTGCCGGAGGGCGGGGAAAACAAAGTCGCGCTCTCAATGATATCATCGCGGATCGAGAGGTATCTGCGCGAAAGCGTTAAGACGGGAGAAAATCAATGACGCTTGTCGAAATATTTGACGGCACACCGATAGAAAATTTTATCTCCACCCTCGCGCTCAAACCGAGAAAAACGGTGTTTGTCTGTTCGGACACGAAAAAAACGCGCCGCGCGATTCCGAGATATCAGAAAATTCTCTCAATGCGCGGAATAAAGTGCGAGATGAGCGCGGAGGGATGCCCCAAAAACGACCTCGGCGGGATATACGACACGGTGCTTGGGATTATCTCGGAAAACGAGAGCGAAACCTATGTGATTGATATCTCGGGAGGTGACGGAGGTGCGCTGACAGCCGCAGGTATGCTTCTCGCGCTGACGGACAGGGAGAATATTTTCGCATTCCGCATAAATCCCGTGAGCCGGCGCGGAGTTCTGTTCAGCTTCTCCAGCAGGGAAAACGGAAAGGTAAAAATCGAGCGGAATATCTACGACTTTTCGTACAACACCGAGGTGTACCTGACCTGTGAGGAGAACATCATCCTCCACGGCGGTGCGGTATGCGGAAAGGGCCAGACTTTTGACGTGAATGACGGGCTGTGCAGAGACGTGGAGCTTCTGTGGGATATGTGCCGGAGCGACCCGTCGGGCTGGAATTACAAAATAGGACGCCTTTCATCAGAGGTGAGCCGCTATTCCGACACGGATATCCGCGTGATTTCAAAGGAGTCAATCGGAAGGGGCGGCAGAAATTCCGTCGATGCCGAGCTGTGGAACGCCATCGTCTCGTGCGGATTTGTCCTGATTGACTATGAAATGTCGCAGGGAAACAGCTGGTTTTTCCGATATAAGAACAGGGTCGTCGAGGAGTGCCTGAACAAAGCCGGCTCAGCCCTCGAATACAGAACCTACCTCGCCGGAATCCGCGCAATGAAGGATGAAACCGCGGCGTTCTGCAGTGTTGAAACCGGGATCACAATCGGCTGGGATGAAGAACTGTGCGGAGTCGGAGGAACGCAGAACGAGATAGACTGTATGCTGATGTGCGGCGTGTGCCCGATATTCATCTCATGCAAGAACGGCGATATAAAGTCGGAGGAACTGTACAAGCTCGGCACTGTGTCGGAGGCATTCGGAAGCGATTACGCCAGAGCGGTGCTTCTCTCAACGGTGTATTTCGACGAAAAAAACGGAGCGGGTGCAAAAGCTGCCTCAAACCTGAAACGCCGCGCGAATGACATGGATATCCGGCTCATATCAAAGGCCCACCTGTTCTCTCAGAAAACCTTCGATTCAGCCATAGAAAACCTCGTCTGAATTTAATTAAAATAAAAAAAGAACAAAAGCCCTTTTGTATTTTTTAACATACATGAAGGGCTTTTGCCGCGTTTACTCAGATGAATTTTTTTGCCAGAGCCTTGTTCGAGAACTCTTTTGTTCCCGTCAGCTCGCGGATAATCTCGATTTCGGGTGGGAAAATTATCTCCTCGCTCTCGTCTTTCAGCTCGACTTCCATTACCGCGCGTCCCACAAGCTCTCTCCCGCCGAATTCATAGGGATAAACGTCGATTTCTATAACATGACCCGCGAAGGGGAAAGCATACCGAGTTTTGGTAAGTCCGGAATACCTCTCCGTCATGAGTG
>JBJFHS010000138.1:0-3704 GCA_051893885.1 Eubacteriales bacterium | reverse complement strand
AAAAGATAACCCATTTTTGAAGTTCTTGCCAAGCTTCTTTCAAGAAGCGTCCCGTTCCCCCCGTCTCCACATTTCGCAGTCTATAAAACAGATGAAAAACATAAATTATAAGTTGACACAGTAAAAAAAACATGATATAATGATGTGATACGAACTAATGTTTGAGAGGTGCGACGATGCCTGAGGAAAAAAGCAGCGATATACGAAAGAAAATCCGCAGAAAAATCGAGGAGGAGCTCTCGAAACGCGGTCTTGACCTCACCCTGCCGGAGGAGTTTGAAATGCCCGGACAGGCGGCTGAGAAGGAGCCCGCACCGCATCGGAATCAGGTGAACAGAGCTTCTTCTTCGGCGGAGTTTGACGTGGAATCCCTTGCGGCGTCGGACAGAGTCGTAAATACCGCCGGCGAAACCCACAGAGGGGACAGGGACGAGGACTACTGGAGCCTCGGAAAGCCCAAACCGCGCTCCTACGAAAAGCCATCTTTTTCACCGGCTTCGCTCTCTCTTGACAGCGTTGAGCAGACCGGAGACGAGAGTGAAACCGGCGGAGAAAAACAGCACGGAAGCGAAAAAATCCCCGAAAGAAGCGCGGACAACAGCTCCGGCAAAGCGTACGTCAGCCAGACCATGAACCCGTTCACTACCCCGCACGAACTGAAGCAGCACGTCGTCACCGGCTCGTACAGAAACCGCAGAGCAAAAAGTTATTCACAGCAGCATTCAGCCTCAAAACCGGCCGAAAAGAGCCAGAGAGTGCGCCACGAGGACATCACCTACGAGCCGGACGGCATCCTGATTCACAAAATCACCGTAAAGGACTGGATTTCCGACACCGATTTTTACAGCCGATTCGCCTCCGACGCCGCCGCAAGCCACCTCGCCAAACCGAACATTCCGCCCGAAAACGCCGCAAGCCCCGTCTCGTTTTACTCCTACGTCCCACAGTATTCCCACATGACCAACTCGCAGGTTCAGTTCTACCGCTGGGTCAGGGAAAACATCAGACTCGGACGCTACCCCGACTGCGACTCGGCGTATATAATGCTCTACATTTATGAAATAATAAACCTCGAGGGCATAATCGAACCGAAGGAGGGCGCGTCGCTTCTCGTCTCGGTGTGGAAGGGCTACAGAGAGCGTTATCCGCGGCTTGACGGATACCTCTGCGAATGGCTCGCCGATTACTGCATGATACACAAAATTCCCCTGCCGCAGGAGATAGTTCCGCTGCTGTCCGAAATCGTGCCGAAAGCGCAGTTCAAGGAGTTCTACCTCGACGCGCTGATCGGCGGGGGAAAAAACGCATTTGAAGCCGAAAAACTCCACCTCGCAGCGGCAGCACTGATCGAAAACTCGTCCGACTACGACTACACCTCAAGCCGGTATTACCCCGAGAACAAAGATTCTTACCAAAAATACCTCCCGCGTGCGATGGCTGAGGTTATTCGCGGCGAATTTGAGGCAAAGCGCGGGATTTTCGCACTCGACAAGAATTACCGCATGACGCGTGACAGCTATATGGGCGCGGTGGTCTCCTCGGCGGTAAAAAAACGGCTTGACCTCGAGTTCTCCTCGTTCACAAGGCGGGCGGATACGCGGGCATACGTCACGGCAATTGTAAAATACAGCGAAAACAAGCTGCGTCAGTCCCTCGGAATAAAGGCAAAGCTCGGCGTGGGAGAACTTGACGCGGCGGACATAGCGATAATCGACTCGTTTTTCGCACCGATGATACCCGACAAAGCAAAGACCCGCCGAAATCCCGAGGACAAATATATGCCGGAGGACTACCTCAAAAACTATGAAGCGGAGTCAAGCGGCTTCGACTTTTCGGCTGCGGCGGAGATTGAGCGGCTGTCGTGGGAAAATACGGAGCGGCTCACCTCGGCCGACCTCTCACGGGATGATTCAGCTGCCGCCGTCGATTCACCATCCGCGGAATGCGAAATTGTCGAGGGAGAGATATCGAGCGACAGCTTTGATGAAAAAGAAGAAAAAATAGAAGATAAATCGGAAGAAAAAGCCGAAGAAAAAACTGATTGTGTCAGCGAAAACGATGTCGGAGAAGAGCTGAAACCGGCAGTCAGGTCCGCGCTCGACGGAGAGTTCAAAAAATGGGCGCGAGAAAACGGATATTACGAGGGAGAGCTGCAGGACAGAATAAACAACCTCTTCCTCGATATAATAGGAGACGTAATACTCGAAAACTTCACGCTGATTGAAGATTACAGGGAGGATGTTGAAGAATGGATGAAGTAAAGAACACCCAGAAAGTGCCGCGCAGGATACTCGGAACGCTGCTCTCGTCGCTGTCGGGCGGTGTGGTTCCGAGAGTCGGCGCGCCGTACATCGCAATCGGCAGACGTGAGGAAATTGAGGCTCTGACCACCACACTTGACCGCGTGCGTGACGGCGAGGGAGCGACAAAATTCATCATCGGTCGGTACGGCTCGGGCAAGTCGTTTCTGATTCAGCTCTCGCGCGGATACGCCCTTGACGCCGGATTTGTGACCGCGGACTGCGATTTATCCCCCGAGCGAAAGCTGTCCGGCGCAAATAACAGCGGGCTTGCCACATACCGTGAGCTGATGAAGAACATCGCGGTGAAATCCTCACCCGACGGCGGCGCGCTTCCGGTAATACTCGGAAAGTGGTTCACGAAAATCGGCGGCGAGCTGGAAGAAGAGGGATACGACTCGACCTCGGAGAGCTACAGCGCGGAATTCGGTCAGAGGATAATGAAAAACCTGCGCGAGCTCGAGTCCGACGTGGGCGGCTTTGACTTTGCGTCCGTGCTCAGAGCCTACTACAACGCATGGGTGAACGACGACGATATGCTCCAGTCCGCGTGTCTGAAGTGGCTGAGGGGCGAATACAACACAAGGACTGAGGCGCGGACGGGAACTGGAATAAAGTCGCTGTCCGTGATAAACGACGAGAACTGGTACGACTACTTAAAGCTGTTCACGGCGTTCTCGCGGCTTGTGGGCTACTCGGGTCTCTGCGTTTACATCGACGAGTGCGTGAACCTATATAAGATACCGAACCGGATTTCGCGCGAGAACAACTACGAAAAGATACTCGCGATGTTCAACGACACAATGCAGGGCAGAGCTCCCGGACTCATCATAATTTTCGGCGGAACACCGCAGTTTTTAGAGGATTCGCGGCGCGGTCTGTTCAGCTACGAGGCATTGCGGAGCCGTTTGCAGGACAGCTTCGGTGCGGGAGACCTTCGTTCGCTGATGCAGCCGGTGATAAGGCTGAGAAGGCTGTCCGACTCGGAGCTGTACGCGCTTGTTCTGCGTCTGACCTCGCTCCACGGTGAGTATCATAAGTGGTCGCCGCGGATAACGGAGGATGAGATGAAGGATTTTCTCGCCTCCTCGATGACGCGTGAGGGAGCGGAGAGCATGATAACGCCCCGTGAGATAATCCGCGACTACGTGACGCTTCTCGACCTGCTGTACTCGAATCCCGAATACGGTTTCGCCGAAATCATGGCAAAGGTAAAGCGCACGGTGGTCAGGAAGGACATTGACGACGCGGAAAGTGGAGATGGTGCTGAGGCACAATCCGCTGGCGATGGGGCTAAAGTCACGCTTGACGACATTGAGTTTTGAATTTTTTCTTCTTCGTTTGAGGGGAATAAGGAATAAAACTCTGCGAGTTTTAAAATGATTTTATGCCGGGCAGCCGGCA
>JBJFHS010000137.1:0-3708 GCA_051893885.1 Eubacteriales bacterium | reverse complement strand
ACAAGGAGCTTACCCTCGACCTCAGCGGAATCAATACCGACAAGGGTACAAACTACAGCTTTGCGCTTACTGTTAATAATCCCGGCTATTATAAGGTTACGCTGACAGCTTCGTCGACTCAGAGCGAGCTTGCGCAGATACCCGTTACGCTGTTTGTAATGGGAACGGCAAGCGGTACTTTCACGTGGAACGGAACAGGCGGCGAGCCGGTGTCGTTTACTACAGAAATCCCGATGTTCTCTCATTTTACTGCGTTCAGACTCTATTTTGCACAGAGCGGACTTGATATGAAAAATATCAATTTCACCATCACTGGCAGAGAAGTCAGCATAGACTCTTTGTGATAAAATACTGCAACAAAGCTCAGGGAGAAAGTTGCTCTCCCTGAGCTTTGTGATTTTTTGACTGAATATAAATACGCGTTACAGTGCGTTCCCTTTTTGTTTAAACTGACGAAAAGTTTATTTTGGTATTGACAAGTATCGCGTTTTGTCGTATAATATAAAGGCTGTCGCGAGGCGTAACTCAGCTTGGTAGAGTGCTTGGTTTGGGACCAAGATGCCGCAGGTTCGAATCCTGTCGCCTCGACCACCTTGATTCCGACAGCATCTGAAAAAAATTCAGAAAATTTTCAAAAAAAGCTTGACAAGCTGTTCTGAATGTGATATAATATTATAGTAATCGCTGGTGTAGCTCAGTTGGTAGAGCAGCTGATTTGTAATCAGCAGGTCGGGGGTTCGAGTCCGTCCACCAGCTCCAATTACCGCTTCGGCGGCATATATACACATTTATAATGGGAGAGTTCCCGAGTGGCCAAAGGGGGCAGACTGTAAATCTGTTGCTTTTCAGCTTCGATGGTCCGAATCCATCCTCTCCCACCAAATTTTTCTTCATCTTAGTAGTTCCGCTTTAAACCTGAAGCGGATTTTTTTATGCCTTGAAAAAAAGACTCTTTGCATTAAAATTTCTCGATATTGTGCAGAAATATATAGTTTTTGCAAAAGGAGAACTCTATGATTAAAGCCACAGTCCGCTATTCGGGCGACCACTTCTGGGCGCTCCACAGGCAATTCCGAAAAATAAATTTTGTCAGCCTGTTTATATATTTTTTTCAGTTTTGCTATATTATTTTTCTGATAAACTATATGATCAAACTGTCAGAATTCACCGATACCCACAAGGTTGCAAGGCGGTATATGGCGATAATGGCTCTGCTTGGGGCGCTTATTGCTTTTGAGCTTATTGGCGGAATAATCAGGCGAATCATGAAAATAAAAAAAATCCGCAGTCAGAAGCCCGTTGATGAACTGAGATATTTCATATTTGACGATGAAGCGTTTACAATGCAGATTGAAGGAAAAAGCACACGCAGTCTGCTTCGCCTGAAATATGAGGGGATTCCTAAGGCGGTCGAGGGTGAGGACTATGTTTTCGTGTTTATTGACACGCGTGCCTGCATTATCGGCAAGCATGAACTGACTGAGGGAAATCCGCTTGAGCTGCTAAAGCTCCTGGAGGAAAAGCTCGGAGACCGTTTCAAGCGAGGTGCGCTATGATTAAAACAGTTACAACGCTCACCGAGGAGCACGTCAAGGCATTTCAGACTTATCAGAAAAAAATCAATCACTCAGGCAGGAAGCTCTTTATAGTTGTTATCTGGCTGCTTTTGCTGTTTATCTTCGGAATATATTTCGTGAAGGTTTCGTTTGAAAAAGTATTCGGCGGATTTATAGCGGTTCTGATATTTATTTTTGGCATAATTATGCTGGGAACAGGCATCAAATATGTGCTGCTGTTGCTCATGCATACGGATTTTGAACCGGACGGAACGCTTCGTACTGTCGTTTTCAGTGATGAAGAAGCTGAGGTATATACCGAGAGTGATGTTTTGTATTCGGAGTATTTCACTGACTACGATTCGATTCTGTCCGCGGCAGAAAGCGGAGACTGGTTCTTTATTAAGTTCAATGAACAAAGCGGCACCGTATTTCACAGAGACGATTTCATCGATGGTACTCCCGATGAACTTCGTGAACTGCTGAAAAGCAGACTTGGCAAAAAATTCAGCTGCCAAACATGACGCAATCACGTCATTAACATATTTTAAGATTAAGATTTCAGGAGGAATCTAAATGGTAAGAGAAGATTTAAGAAACATTGCCATAATCGCCCACGTCGACCACGGCAAGACCACACTCGTTGACGAGATGCTCAAACAGGGCGGAGCATTCCGAGAAAATCAGAATGTTGCAGAGCGTGTTATGGACTCCAATGACATCGAACGTGAAAGAGGAATAACAATACTTGCAAAAAACACGTCTGTTTGCTATAATGGTGTCAAGATAAACATTATCGATACCCCGGGACACGCAGATTTCGGCGGAGAGGTTGAACGTGTACTGAAAATGGTCGATGGTGTTCTCTTGCTTGTTGATGCAGCTGAAGGTCCTATGCCGCAGACAAGATTTGTACTTTCAAAGGCTCTTGAAATGGGACATAAAGTAATCGTAGTGGTAAACAAAATCGACCGTCCCGATGCACGTCTCGATGAAATCGGAGATGAAGTTCTTGAGCTTCTTCTCGACCTTGATGCAAGCGATGAACAGCTTGAAAGTCCGATTCTTTTCTGTTCTGGCAGAAGCGGAACGGCTTCGCTCAGTCAGTATGAGACGGGTACGGACTTAAAGCCGCTTTTCGATACGATTATTAATTATATCGAACCGCCCAAAGGCGATGAAAACGGTCCGCTTCAGATGCTTATTTCCTCGATTGACTATAATGAATATGTCGGACGAATCGGCGTAGGCCGCATTGAGCGCGGTAATATCAGGGTCAATCAGCAGGTTACAGTGTGTGATTACACCGAGTCAAGAAAAAATTACAACTCTAAAATAGTTTCTCTGCTTCAGATTCAGGGACTCAACCGTGTACCGGTTCAGGAAGCTACAGTGGGAGATATTGTCTGGATAAGCGGTATCGAAAATATCACGATCGGCGATACAATCTGCGCTGCGGATACTCCGGAGCCGCTTCCGTTCGTGAAAATCAGTGAGCCGACAGTCGAGATGACATTTTCTGTCAACGACAGTCCGTTTGCAGGCAGAGAGGGTAAATTCGTTACATCGAGACAGCTCCGCGAGAGACTTTTCCGCGAACTGCTCCGTGATGTATCGCTCCGCGTTTCCGAAACCGAGTCAACCGATTCATTCCGTGTTGCAGGCAGAGGTGAAATGCATCTTTCAATCCTTATAGAGAATATGCGCCGCGAGGGCTATGAGCTTGCCGTATCGACCCCGAGAGTTCTCTATAAAGAGGGCGAGGACGGCAGAAAGCTTGAACCTATGGAGCGTCTTGTTATTGATGTTCCCGAAGACTGTGTCGGTTCTGTA
Organism: Eubacteriales bacterium; assembly: GCA_051893885.1. Lineage (GTDB taxonomy): Bacteria > Bacillota > Clostridia > Oscillospirales > CAG-272 > UMGS1696. The sequence goes on along the minus strand of JBJFHS010000137.1, from coordinate 319 downwards.
ATGGAAAAAATGGGTACCCGCAAGGGCGAGCTTGTTGAGATGCACCCTCAGGGAAGCCGCATGAGGATCGAGTTTCTGATTCCTGCACGAGGACTTTTCGGCTATAAGAGCGAGTTCCTCACCGACACAAAGGGCGAGGGCATTATGAGTCACGTTTTTGAGGGCTACGAGCCGTATAAGGGCGATATCGAACGCAGAAACACAGGTTCACTCGTATCGTTTGAGACTGGCGAGGCTGTTACTTACGGACTTTTCAATGCGCAGGAAAGAGGTCAGCTCTTTATTCCGGCAGGAACTCCCGTATATGAGGGCATGATCG
>JBJFHS010000136.1:0-14841 GCA_051893885.1 Eubacteriales bacterium | reverse complement strand
TGACTCCGACAAAGAGGTGCAGAGCGAAAACTTCCGCAAATACTGGCCCGCAGACGTACACGTTATCGGAAAGGACATCGTGCGCTTCCACTCGATCTACTGGCCGATTTTCCTCATGGCTCTCGACCTCCCGCTCCCGAAGCAGATTTTCGGCCACCCGTGGTTCAACTTCGGCACTGACAAAATGTCGAAATCCCGCGGAAACGTTGTCTATGCGGACGAGCTTGCGAAATACTTCTCGGTCGACGGAGTCCGTTATTACGCTCTCGCCGAGATGCCCTTTGCCTCTGACGGAGCCATCACTTACGAGGCTATCGTCAACCGCTATAACACCGACCTCGCGAACAACCTCGGCAACCTTGTAAACCGCACCGTCGCTATGACAAAGAAGTATTTCGGCGGCGTTATTCCGACTCCCCACGGAGATGAGGGAACGGACGGCGAACTCAAGGAAACCGTCGCTGCCTGCGTAAAGAGCTTCGGTGAAAATATGGACACCTTCCACCTTGCAGACGCCTGCGCAGACGTGTTCACAATGCTCCGCCGCGCCAACAAGTACATCGACGAAACCGCTCCGTGGACTCTCGCTAAATCCGAGGAGACCAAGGCGAGACTCGAAACCGTCATCTACAACCTGCTCGAGGTGATCCGGATCGGCGGCGTGCTGCTGTACTCGATCATTCCGGAGACAGCCGACTCTATTTTCACACAGATTGGCTCCGACAGGCGCGATTACGACAGCGTTCTGACTTTCGGTGCGCTTGAATCCGGCAGAAACGTCGGAGAGGCAAAGGCTCTGTTCCAGCGAATCGACGAAGAAGCGCTGAAAAAGGAAATCGAAAAGGAACGCGAGGAAGCCCTCAAAGCCGAAGAAGAAGCTAAAAAAGCCGCGGAAAAACCCGAAAAGCCGGAAGGTCTGGCTCAGATTGGAATCGACGACTTTATGAATGTAGAGCTCCGCACCGCTCAGGTCATAGAGTGCGAAAAGGTTCCGAAGGCGAAAAAGCTGCTCAAATTAAAGCTCGACCTCGGATATGAAACAAGAACAGTGGTGTCGGGAATCGCTAAATTCTACGAGCCCGAGACGCTTATCGGAAAGAAAATCATTGTTGTAGCCAACCTCAAGCCGGCTGTGCTCTGCGGAATCGAGTCAAACGGAATGATTCTCGCCTCGGGTGAAGAAAAAGTCCGCGTGGTATTCCTCGACGAAGAAACACCCCTCGGAGAAAGAGTCAGATAATGCTGTTCGATTCACACGCGCATTACGACGACGGGCGTTTTGAGGCTGAATTCGAGGGCGGAGGGCGCGGCGCGATAGAAAAAGCTCACAGAGAGGGAGTCGGCCACATAGTAAACGTCGGCTCGAATCTGAAAACGAGCATTAACTCCATCGCTCTCGCCGAAGAATACAGCTTCATCTACGCTTCAGTCGGAATTCACCCATCCGACGCGCAGCTTATCGCACCCGAGGACGTCGACAAAGCTCTGTACGAGGTTGAAAGGCTGGCGAAGCACGAAAAAGTCCGCGCCGTCGGTGAAATAGGATTCGACTACCACTACGACGGGACGGACAGGGAAAGACAGACATATTTCTTTCAGGCTCAGCTGGAGATTGCGCGGAGGTGTTCCCTTCCGGTGATAATCCACTCAAGGGACGCCGCCGGAGACACGTTTGATTTGCTGAGAAACAATCCGCAGTCATCCGGAGTGCTCCACAGCTACAGCGGAAGCGCAGAAATGGCAGTGCAGCTCACAAGAATGGGGTGGTACATCTCGTTCTCCGGCCCGCTGACATACAAAAACGCCCGCGGAGTCAAGGAAAGCGCAGCCGCTGTGCCGCCCGACAGAATTCTCATTGAGACGGACTGCCCGTATCTGCCGCCGACACCTCACCGTGGGGAGATAAACTACTCCGGATATATGAAATTCACCTGTGCTGCCCTCGCCGAAATCCGCGGAATCACATATGCGGAGGCCGAAAAGCTGACGGATGAAAACGCAAGACGCTTTTACCGCGTGTCTGACTGACTTTTCCGCGAAAAATAAAAACCGAACTATTGGAGGACTCAATGGTTATAACATACGTAAATAACAACAGTTTGTATGTGAATCTGACAAATCACTGTACAAACAGATGTGAATTCTGCTACCGTGATTTTCCGCATTCAAATGTTTTACCTGATTTAAGACTTGAAAGAGAGCCGACTCTCCAGGAGATAATAACCGATTTGTCCTCTTACAAGCTCGGAAACTTCAGCGAAATCGTGTTCAGCGGAGGAGGAGAACCCACCTGCCGCCTTTACGATATGCTCGAAACCTGCAAAAAGCTCCGCGAAATGACGACCACGCCGATACGGGTTGACACAAACGGCCACGCCTCAATGATACTTGAGGAGGACACCGCTCCCGCATTCAAGGGGCTGGTCGACTGCGTTTCGATAAGCCTGAACGCCGCGGATTCCGATACATACATGAAGCTCTGCCACCCGAAATTCGGCGAGGACGCCTTCAGCGGTGTGATAAAATTCGCGCGCGAGATATCGAAATACGTGCCGAACGTCGAGCTGACCGTAGTCCGTGGTACAATTCCCGACTCCGATATCGAGAGGTGCGTGGGAATCGCCGCGGAAATCGGAGTAAAATTCAGAACCCGCGAGCTGCTGAGCGTAATCGGTTCGTAAAGCCCCACCGATAACTTGACGGTACAGCTAAGCTGTCGGTATAGCTAACCTGTCGGCACAGCTTTAAAGTATCACCGGGCGCATTTTCATGAATTTGTCCGCTTTTTCGCCTATGCAGAGCGAGTAGAGCTTGTCCGCCGCCTGAGTGTTCGCGTACTGCCTGCGCATATCCTCATCTTTCGGAATATCAGAGGGTTTTGTTATCACCCTGATTCCGGCGGATTTTTTAACCGACTTTAAATATTCCCTTCCCCGCTCGTTTGCCGCAAGAAGCACGGTGAACTTGGGCGGGGATTTTTTGTTCATCTCATACACACCGAGCAGTGCAAAGAGCAGCTCCCGTCTCATTCTCGCGAGGGTCAGCTTTTTCTGCGGGAGATTTTTCAGAAATTCGTCGGGTGTTCTGCTGTTGTCCGCAACCTTCTGAGCGTAGACGAGCGCGGGATTCTGTGTGTTGATTCCCATCCGGGCGAAGTTGAATAGAATGCTGTTGTACCGCCTCTCAGCACAATAGCTCTCGCCTTTAAACAGCTCGTACACCTCCGGGAGAATGTCTTCCTTCGCGGCTTCAATACCTCCCTCGAATATTTTTTCCCTCACCTGCTTCGCGCTGCTGTAATCCGAGCTCCGCTTTATTATGTTGAAGTCGTCTATGCCGTATTTTTTGCCGTTGATGACATATTCCACCCCGAGCTTGTCGTTCGCACCGAGCTCGTTCGTGATTCCAAGCTCCTTCATCGCGCGCGAAAAAATCACCGCCGAGCCCGCACTCCGCTCCTCACGTTCAAGCCGCTGCACAGCCTCAAGGTACTTCTGCGACGATTTTACCTCAGCCGAGTGTATTACGGTTTCATATTCGCCCGATTCAGAGCCGAATGTAAGTGACTGCGCGCGAAGTCCTGCCGAAGTAAACACACCGCCGAGCGCAAAATCCTCAACCCCCGACGAGCACCACGGAAACGGCAGCTCCACAACAAGGTCGGCCCCCGAGAGAACGGCTGAGTGCGCTCTGAGGTATTTGTCGTACACGGCAGGGGTGCATCTCTCGATGAAATTGCCGCTCATGACCGCGATAAGGCATCCGTCCTCCCCGATATGTTCTCTCGCCTTCTGCAATATATAGTTGTGCCCCAGATGTATTGGATTAAATTCACAAATAACAGCACCGGAATTCAGCATATTTTATTCTATCCTACAAAGTATTTTAAATATCTTGTTTTTTGAAGTTTTTTCATATATAATTATAGCTGATATTGAATAAATTGTCAAATTTTTATTATTAATCTCGGAGGAAATTTTCCAAAATGAAAGTCTTAGTTGTAAATGCCGGTTCATCCTCACTCAAATATCAGCTTTTTGATACCGCAACCGAGTCCGTTCTCGCAAAGGGTATCTGCGAAAGAATCGGTATTGACGGTAGAATCGAACACAGAAAGGGCGAAAACGGCGAAAAAATCAAGGCTGAATATCCCATGCCCGACCACGCCGTCGCCACAGAAATCGTTATAAAGTACCTCACAGACCCCGAAACCGGCGTTATCTCCGACATGAATGAAATCGAAGCTGTCGGTCACAGAGTAGTCCACGGCGGCCCTTACTTCTTTGAATCCGTTCTTCTCACCGACGAAGTGCTTGAAAAGCTCGAGCTCTGCCGCGACTTTGCTCCTCTCCACACCGGTGCGCACATCATGGGTATCAAGGGATGTCTCGCAGTAATGCCCGACAAGCCGCAGGTTCTCGTTTTCGACACCGCGTTCCACCAGACAATGCCCGAGCAGGCTTATATGTACGGCGTTTCCTACGATATGTACGAAAAATACCACATCCGCCGCTACGGTGCTCACGGAACCTCCCACAGATATGTATCCCGCGAGATGGCAAAGCTCCTCGACAAGCCGCTTGAGGACACCAGAATCATCACCTGCCACATCGGAAACGGCTCGTCCATCACAGCTGTCAAGGGCGGCAAGTGCATCGACACATCCATGGGCTTCACTCCTCTTGAAGGCGTTGTAATGGGAACACGCTGCGGTTCAGTCGACCCTGCCGTTGTTACATACATCATGGAAAAAGAGGGCTTCACTCCCGCCGAAATGAACGACTACATGAACAAAAAGTGCGGATTCCTCGGTCTCTCCGGCATTTCCTCCGACAGCCGCGACATCGAAGCAGCAATACTGAACGGCGACAAGAGAGCTTACATGACCGCCTCCACCCTCGCATATCAGGTAAAGAAGTACATCGGCTCCTACACCGCAGCTATGAACGGCCTCGACGCAATAGTCTGGACGGCAGGCATGGGTGAGAACAACCCCGAGCTGAGAGACAGAGCCTGCACCGACATGGAATACTTCGGAATCAAAATCGACCGCGAGCTCAACGCAAGAACACACCACCAGCCCAACACAGTCGAGATTTCCACACCCGACTCAAAGGTTAAGGTTTACGTTCTTCCTACAAATGAAGAGCTCATGATCGCCTCCGACACCGAAAACATCGTAAAGAATCTGAACAAGTAATTAAAAACAAAACTCAAAGGGAGCTTGACTTTTGTCCGGTTCCCTTTTTTATGCTTTTTTAGCCGAAACTCTCAACCGAAGTTAATAAAATCTCCGTTTGATTGCGCGGACTGTCCGTTTGATATCTTTACTTTTCATGCGTTTTCGGATATTATATAGTCATGATACGTATCAAAAAAAATTATTCGGAGAAAAAAATATGATAGGCGAAAAAATAGCAGAGCTGAGGAAATCACGCTCAATGACTCAGGAAAACCTCGCGGCAGAAATCGGCGTGTCGTCGCAGGCGATATCGAAATGGGAAAACGGAACGAATATGCCCGACATAATGCTTCTTCCGATTATAGCGGATGTGTTCGGTGTAACAGTTGACGAGCTTTACGGAATAAGCAGGAGTTCTGACATAAAGTCGGAGAAGTACAACCAGTACAACGCACCGGCTTTGGCCTGGGAAAGTATTCTCGAAACGCTCGGCAAAGTATGGGACGGTTCGGGAGACTGGGAACGCGGCAAATTCGTACCCGAGCTGAAAAAGCAATTTGAAGACGAGAGTGCGCAGACTCTGATTTGTTCCGACACCGGAGGAGCGGTTCTCGCGTTTTCCGACATCGGCTTGGTGATAAAGGAAGTATCGAGGGATATCTTTGCAAATGACGCGGCGGGTGAATTTCTTGCCGGACTTTCAAAACCCGCTGTACGAAAATTGCTTTTATACAATTATGAAAACAGAAACGCCGTTTATACCGCACCTGCGATTGCCAAAAAATGCGGAATAAACGTCGATGAGGCGTCGGAGGCACTGAACTTTCTGGCAAAACACTGCATTATAAAAAAATCAGACCTTGATGTCGGCGACGAGAAGATCGACTTATTCACCCCGCTCGATTTTCTCGTTTATGTCAAGCTCGCTGCAATCATGATGCTGGCGGAAAAAATCATCGGCGGAAATTACTACTACGGCGCAATCGGCTCATTCAGCTGGATGAAGTGACAAAAAAAGCGATAGGATGTAAAAAATTCTATCGCTTTATTTTTGTAAAATCAGTCGCCTATGTAGTTTCTTATGATTTCGGGGAGCTTCACCGGCTTGTCAACCTTTACAAAGTCAATGTCGGACTTGAACACCGGCTCATCGTTTCCGCCCTTTCCGTAGTCGTCTCCGAAATAAACAACGTCGCTCTTGTCAAAGCCTTCCCCGGCGCAGTACTGTTCGATTGCGTAATACTTGTTGTACGGCATCGGAACCATGTCAAACGAGCTCGAGCCGCCGATGAAAACGCTGTATTCGGGGAACGCATCTGCAACAGCGGAGTAAATTTCGCGTCTCTTTTCTCTGTCGGGGTCGAAAGAAAGCTTGTCCTGAATACTTGCCTTTGTGCCGAGGAGGGGGAACGTGACGCAGCCCGAGGGGTGGATCTCAACCGTCTCTCCGGCGTAATCGTCGTATCCGAATCTCGCGCGAAGGCCGTTTATTCTCTCCGCAACGCTTTCGGCATCACACGGAAGAACCATATCGCGCAGATATTCCAGATCTCCAAGCTCTTCGCGGTAGGAAGCGAACTGAAGACCGTAATTTCCGATGATGTCAATCGGATATTTCCGCAGCTGGGCAAATATTCTTCTTACCTGACCCGCGCCGACTATTACAAGACGAAGTCCCATGTCTTTAAGCCCGTCGAGAACAGCGAGGTTTTCGTCGCTTATCCACGTTCTGTGTTCGGTAAGCGTTCCGTCAAGATCGAGAGCAAATACTTTCTTTTGCATATTTTCAGCCATTCCAGCCGCGCACAACGCTGTTCAGTCATTCGGCGGCATTCCCTTTCCGGTTATTTTGGTTCGAATTATGTCGTATCCAAGGTGAAAAAATAAAATTAGTATGGTTTTATAATTTTATCAGCTGATTGAAATTATTTCTGCTTCATTTTGTTAACTTTTTCTTCGTCGGGGGTCACATAAGCAGTCCAATTTGTGGTATAGATGACAAATCCGGGTTTCGAGCCAGCCGGTTTTTTGACTTTTGAGACTCTTGTGTAGTCAACGGGAATCATGACCCCGCCCTTTGCCTTTGAATTGTACGCGGCAATTTCGGCGGCTTCGGTGAAGGTCATCTCGTCCGGCTCCTCCCCGCTTTCGTTCAGCACGAGCACGACGTGGGACCCGGGCTGATTTTTAACGTGGAACCACCAGTCGCCGCGGTCAGCCATTTTTGTGGTCAGATAGTCGTTCGCCATGTTGTTTCTTCCGCAGAGAACGGTGTGTCCGTCGGTCGTTTTATACTTCACAATGCTCGGAGAAGCCTGTTTTTTCTCGGTGTAGTTCTTCATTTTCGAGGCATATCCGCTGTGGTAAAGCTCGGCGCGGATTTCGTTCAACTCCTTTTCACCCTCTGCGCGTGAGAGCGAATCGAGGACGGTGTAGACATATTCAAGCTCCTCCCGGGCGAGGCTTATCTGCTCCGTCAGGTGGATTTTCGCCGCCTTCGACTTGTTGTATTTCTTATAATACCTCTGCGCGTTCGAGGATGGATTCAGTCTCTTGTCGAGCGGGATTTTTACGTCCTCGTAGTCCTCGCTGTAGTAGTTCTGGAGCGTGCATTCATCCATTCCCCGGCTGAGACGGTAGATATTCGCGGTGATCAGGTCGCCCCACAGCTTGTATTTCTCTCCGTCCTCACAGGCTGAAAGTTCATCACTCTGGAGAGCAATTTTTTTGGTGATTCTGCTCTCGGCGTTTGTCAGCAGCTTGAAAATATCGGAGGCCTTCTTGTGCAGTCTCTCCTCGCGGCTTCTCTCTCCGAAGTAGATGTCGATGAGCGAGCCGAAGGAGTCAACTTTTTCGACAACCGCGCTGCTGCCGTACTGGTGAATGTCGCAGAAGGCGTATTCAATCGGCACTCCGTCGTGATTTTTGACGATATAAGGCTCACCGCTCAGGTTTTTTATCGCCCGAACGGTGTCAAAAAACTTTTCAGTCAGGCTGCGGGATGCCTCTTTCAATGTGGCGTCCGTCTTTCCCGCGGCTCTGAAAACTATCTCCCGTGCGATAAGCGGCGCGATTCCCGAAAACGACGACATTATAAATTTCTCCGCGGATTTATTTTCGTCGGCTTCCGAGGCGAGCTTATTGAAAAACTTTTCGTCAACGCACTCGTCTGTCGGGTCGAATTTGTCCTGCTTCGGCGGGAGCTCGTACTTCATTCCGGCGAGAACCTGTCTCTTTTCGCTCGTCGTGAAGTCGATTGATTTCAGCACGCCGATTATTTTATCGCCCGCGTCGGTTATGATAATATTGGAAAATCTTCCCATCAGCTCGCAGATGACGTGCTTTTGCGTCGGGAAGCCGAAATCGTCGTGGGTGTCAAAGGTCAGACGCGCCGCCCTCTCGAATCCGAGCTGAGATGCACCCGCAAATCTCGCGCCCTGAAAGTGCTTACGCAGCATCATGCAGAACATTGGCGGAGTTGACGGGTTTTCAAATTTCAGCGAGGTCAGATTCATTCTCGAGCCGTTTCCGCCCGCAGAGATATCGAGCCTGTGCTCCTCTCCGCCGCACCTTATCACAAACACGGCTTCCTCGCGCGAGGGCTGGTAAATTTTGTCAACCTTGCCCCCGATGAGTTTATTGTTCAGCTCCGACACGATAAAACGGAGCATACCGGCATCATAAGCCATTTTTTACCTCTGAATAATAGTCAAATAAGTTCTTCTTCCGGCTCTTCCGCACATTCCGATTCCAGATGGCGGTAGCATACGAACGGCATACACCTGTCGTACAGCACAAATCCGGCGGACTCTGCGGCAGCTCTCGAGGCGTAATTGTCCTCAACGCAGATGTACTTAACCCGCTCGCCGAGGGAGAGAAGGTAATCCGTCAGAGCGGCGATACATGAAACTCCGAAACCGCGGTGCCTGTAATTCTCACAGCACTCGACCGTCACCTCGATATATCCGTCGTCCTCCGAGATGTCGTTGAGTCCCGCAAAGCACACAATTTTCCCGCCCTCACGTATAACCGCCATTCTGTCCGTTTTATCATCCGGGTCGAGCGAAAACTCGTCAAGCGGCAGCTCGTCCCATTGTTCGCCCTGAAGTGTCGAGATGATCTCACATTCCGGCAGAATTTTTGTCGTGTCGGCTTCAGAGCAGCGGTATTCGAGGTGGATTCTGTCGGCGGCTCCTTCAGTGTCATATCCGAGCTCGTTCATCGTGGGTGTCAGCTTTTCGCAGAGGAAGTGCCTTGCCTCGTCCGAAAAAGGGTCAGACGCAAACTTTTTCTCAAATTCTTCCGCAATTTTCTGAGTGAATGAATACGAAATTATCTCGATTTCTCCGTCGCTTTTCATATGCAGTTCAAACGGCATAGCGATGTGGCTCGACGTCTCTATAATATAATCTTCAAATTGCCTGTCTTCAAGCTTTACCATAATTCCTCCGATAAATTTTCATTATTTTCGTCAGCTTCATTATCGACACTTCGTCCGCCGGTTATGACAAAAAAGTAATCGCTCGAGCGTGTGTTCAGCTTATTTTCAAGCGTTTTATTTGAGCCGAAAAGCTCCGTTACAAAGCTGTAATAGGAGTAAAATCCGTCAAAATCCGAGTTGTTCACAAAATAAACCTGTGCGTTTTCCGGCTCAAAGGGAAAAGCGTAAACCGTATGCGTCTCACCCGACACACAGCTTTTTGTGTAGTGCGTCTGGACATACACGATTTTTTTACCCACGAGCATACTGTCAAGCTCATCCCTGAAGCTACTGCCGTATTCAAGCTCCCTCGAATCGACCGCACAAATAACGCTCCGAGGGCATTTCAAAACGATATCTCTGATTTTTTCGGTAAGTGTGCGCGTGTCCTCGGGCTTTTCGGTTTCCCCGAACACATCCGGCGTATTGCTCTCGTTATACGATATCACACTGAATTTTTTCTGCGGAGACATGGTTGAGTTTACGAAAAAAAGCTCGGATAGATAGCCGCAGCAGGATTTGCTCATCCCCGTCCCGTTTTCGAGCCTTTCCAGAAATGCGTTGAATTTTATCTCTTTGCTCTGACGGAACAGAAAATCGACAAGTGTAGCCTGTGTGTCGTTCAGATCGAGTATTACGTTTGAAATATTGTTGTACTGCTTGACAAACCGCGTGAAATGGCCGAGCATATCGTAGGTGGTGTCCACGTTTGAATCAATTCCGACCACTATAACATCGGCTTCCGAAGCAGTCTGACGCATATCGTAGTAAACTGCGTATGTGTTGCTGTCAGGTCTGATTTTTTCCGCCGAAGCCCTGACGTGTATCGGATAGAGAAGCTCGATTCCGCCCGGAGTCAGAAATAGCAGGGCGATGGACTGGATCACAATCACCGCCGCCGCAAAGCAGATTATCCGCCGAAAGGTCTTACTCACGTCTGTCTCCTGTGATGGTAATAAAAATAATCACTCTGATTATATTTTAGCTTATTTCAGGGCGAAAATCAATAATATTTTATAAATTCCTGTAAAAGCCGGAATCTATACCGCGTAAAATGCGAAGACTTTGGCGTACGGCAAAAATTTAATGATAAAAAGTTACAATTATTAATAATGATGTGTGGAATTATTGTCCGCGATATGGTATAATAATTTGTATGTACACTGAGATAAGTGTGCCCGATATGGAATTATCCCATTTGCGGGATACCGAAAGGACTAAAAAATCAATGCCAAGATATATAGAAAAAGTTGAATCACTCACGCTTCCGGTCATACCGCTGCGGGGAGTTGTAGCCTTTCCGTCGATACCGGTAAATTTCGAGCTCGAACGTGATATTTCAAAAAAGGCTTGTCAGGCGGCTCTGTCGTCAAATATGCTTGTTTTTCTCCTCACACAGAAGGACATTTCCGTTGAAGACCCGACTGACGAAGATTTTTATAAAACAGGCTGCGTCGCTCAGATAAAACAGACGCTCACCAAAAATCAGGACGGCAACATCCGCGTGATCGCCGAGGGCTACTGCCGCGCTGAGGTTCTGAAAATCCGCCGCGACAAGGATTATATAACCGCCGACGTTCTCTCAAAAACCATGACCGCCGACTCAAGCGTTCTCGACATCAGAACAGAGGCGCTCATCAACGAGGCTATGAACTCTCTCGACGAGATGGTTCAGTTCATTCCCTCCGTCTCAGACGACTACATGATAACCGCAGGCTCAATCACAAACCCGGGACTGCTGGCGGATTTCATCGCTTCAAGCGTTTTTGTGCGCTATCAGGATAAAGCGGCGGTGCTTGAAATGTTCGACCCGTCAAAGCGGCTTGAAAAGACAATCGTGCTGATGGAGAGCGAAATGAAGCTCCTGCGCACCGAGGTTGAGATACAGCGCAAGGTAAAGGAAGCCATCGACGACAATCAGCGCGACTACTACCTCCGCGAACAGCTCAAAGCCATCGAATCGGAGCTCGGAATCGACGAAGACGCCGAGGAACTCGAGAAAAAAATGGCGAAGCTGACTCTGCCGAAGGAAGTTAAGGCAAAGCTGGAAAAGGAAATCATAAAGCTCGGCAAAGCTCCGACCGGCTCACCCGAAGCAGCGGTGATACGGAATTACATCGAAACGTGCCTTGACATACCGTGGAACAAAAAGACCCACGACAGGGTTGACATAGAGGCCGCAAAGAAAATCCTCGACGCGGACCACGACGGACTTACCAAAATCAAGGACAGAATCCTCGAATACCTCGCCGTAAAACAGCTCAATCCCGAATTGAAGAATCAGATCCTCTGCTTTGTCGGACCTCCCGGGGTGGGCAAAACCTCTCTCGGAGCATCGATTGCACGTGCAATGAAGCGCAAATACGTCCGTGTATCGCTCGGCGGAATTCGGGACGAAAGCGACATACGCGGCCACAGAAAGACGTATATCGGCTCTATGCCGGGCAGGATTATCAATGCGCTGACACAGTGCGGCTCGCTCAATCCGGTCATGCTTCTCGATGAAGTCGACAAAATGTGCTCCGACGTTCACGGCGACCCGGCTTCCGCGCTTCTTGAGGTGCTTGACGGAGAGCAGAACAAGGCATTCCGCGACCACTTCATCGAGCTTCCGGTGGATTTGTCCGACTGCCTGTTCATAGCTACGGCAAACACTCTCGACACAATTCCCCGCCCGCTGCTTGACCGAATGGAGGTAATCGAGCTTCACACCTACACACCGTCGGAAAAGCTCGCAATCGCCAAAAATCACCTCCTGCCGAAGCAGCTCAAGCGTCACGGACTCAACAGAAGAATGCTGAAGCTCTCGGACGGCGCAATCGGGGAGATTATCTCCGGCTACACAAGGGAGTCCGGCGTGAGAAATCTTGAGCGAGAGATAGCCTCGATATGCAGAAAAAGTGCGAAGACAATTGTAGAAGAAGGCGTAAAGTCCGTTACGGTTGACAAAAACGACGTTGAGCGGATTCTCGGCCCGAGGAAATTCATCGACGACGCGATAAATACCTCAGACCTTGTGGGCGTGACAAACGGACTTGCGTACACCGAGGTCGGCGGAGATATGCTCAAGGTTGAGGTTCTGCCGGTCGACGGAAGCGGAAAAATCGAGCTCACGGGAACTCTCGGAGACGTTATGAAGGAGTCCGCACAGATCGCGGTGACTTACGTGAGAGCCCACGCTGACGAATACGGCATCGACAAAAACTTCTACAAAACCAAAGATATACATATCCATGTGCCCGAAGGAGCGGTTCCAAAGGACGGACCGAGCGCCGGAGTCACAATGACCACTTCACTTGTCAGTGCGCTCTCCGGATTCAGAGTCCGCCACGACATCGCAATGACAGGTGAGATCACTCTTACGGGACGTGTGCTCGCAATAGGCGGACTCAGGGAAAAATCGACCGCGGCATACACAATGGGAATCCGCACCCTTCTCATCCCGAAGGAAAATATGCGCGATATTGAGGAGCTTGACTCTGTTGTGCGCAGCGAGGTCACATTCATACCGTGCGAAACACTCGACGACGTGCTGAAAAACGCGCTGATCCGTCCGAGAGAGTCCTCTGCGGATAACTGCGGCGAGTCTCAGGCGGAAAAGCAGGAGGAAATTCCGAATATTATCTGCAATTCCCAGACCCCGCGGGTATACGGAAACATTTAACTGAAAGAAACGGAACTTAACGAAATGAAACCCAACTTACAAAACTCCGCGCTCAAGATTTCCGCCGGACTGGTAAAACAGTTTCCCGCCGACAGAATTCCCCAGACGGCGTTTTCGGGAAGGTCAAACGTCGGAAAAAGCTCGCTGATAAATTCGCTTCTGAACCGAAAAAGCCTCGCGAGAGTCAGCGGAGAGCCCGGCAAAACCATCACCGTGAATTTCTACGACATCGACAAAAAGCTGTACCTCGTCGACCTCCCGGGCTACGGATATGCGAAACGCACTCTCGAGGACAAAAAACGCTGGTCCGCGCTGACAGACGGATATTTCACGAACAATAAAAATATCGACTCACTCAAGCTCGTTTGCCAGCTGGTCGACTCACGCACAGGCCCGACGGAGGACGACTGCGATATGCTTTACTACCTCAGGGAGGTCGGAATTCCTCACATCCTCGTTGCAACCAAAACCGACAAGCTCAATGCCGCAGAAAAAAAGGAATTCGATGAAATAATCGTCGAAAATGAGCTTACGCGTGATTTAACCGTGATAAAATATTCCGCGAAAACCAACCTCGGCAGGGACGAGCTCTGGAGGCAGATTTTTAATCACTGCAAGCTGTAATTCACACGGCAAAACTCAATTCAATCTAATTATACCGGAGTTAATTTATGATACTGCACAAAACATATGACGTAAACGAAAAAGGACACCTGACCATCGGAGGAATTGACGCCACCACTCTCGCAGAAAAATACGGCACACCCGCGTATATCCTCGACACCGACGCAGTACGAGATATGTGCCGGATGTACAAAAGCGCGTTCGCCGAATATTTCGGAGAAAAATCGACTCCTGCATTTGCGGGAAAGGCACTCTGCTACAAGGGAATCTATTCTCTCGTGTCTGAGGAAGGTCTTGCTGCCGACTGCGTTTCTCCCGGAGAGCTTTACACCGCAAAATCCGCCGGATTCGACATGGGCAAAGTCTTTTTCCACGGCAACAACAAGACCGACGACGACCTGAGACTCGCGATTTCCTACGGCGTAGGCCACATCGTAGTCGACGGTATGGACGAGCTTGCCGCACTCGACAGAATCGCGGGTGAAGCCGGAAAGGTGCAGAACGTACTTCTCCGAATCACCCCCGGAATCGACCCGCACACCCACAAGAAAATTATCACCGGCAACGTCGACTCAAAGTTCGGCATGGCTATTCTGACAGGTCAGGCGTTCGACTTTGTGCGCGCGGCTCTTGAATGCAAAAATATCAAGCTCGACGGCTTCCACTGCCACGTCGGCTCGCAGATTTTCGACATTGAACCTTTCACCGAGGCGGCGGATATCATGCTCGCTTTCATCGCGAAAATCAGGGCTGAGTTCGGCTACACCGCGGAAATGCTGAATATCGGCGGCGGCTTCGGCGTGAGATACACATCCGCTGACCCAGAGATAGATTACGTCAGAAATATCCGCGACCTTGGCGGCGAAATCGACAAAATGTGCGCAGTTTACG
>JBJFHS010000135.1:0-3810 GCA_051893885.1 Eubacteriales bacterium | reverse complement strand
GGTGATGCGTTATCGTTTTGATGTGTCCCAGAATGTTCATTCAGTACTCCGAATTTATTTATTTGCGTTATTTTTTATTATCTCACATTTTTTTGCTTATTTCAAGTAATTATATATTAAAAAAACTGTTCGATAATTGACAAATATACACAATCATGATATACTACAAATATAAAGAGGAGGTGCTTATGAAAAATCGCTCATTTTCTGTAATGTACGCCATTCGCGAGCTAAAAACAAGGCGAAAAACCTTTGTGCCCGCGATACTTATCTCAATGGGAACGATGATACTTATGCTCAACGTGATGATTTACATCCAGAGCAGGAACACAAGCGACCTCGCATACTATAAAATCGACACGCAGCTCATAATGCCCGACCTCGACGATACGGATGTGGAAAGGCTTCGGATGCTTGACGAGGTAAAATCGGTGGAAGCGGTCAGAAACGGCGGCAGCTATATCTGCTACGTCGGGCTGAAGGACAAATACCTTGTGAATTACGCCGTTTATTCGCAGGCAGGACTCAGCGTGATGGAAAAACTGAACCTGACCGGACGCGAGCCGTACAGCAGATATTACTCCATATATGAAAAGATGGGACTGCGTCGGTTTTCCAAAAACTCAGAATATTTCAACTACCGGTATATGGATGAGCTGAGTTATGACGCTCTGGGCCGCCCCGAGTTTTTGTTCATGCTCGTCCTTGCCGCTCTGATGAATTTCGCTGCAATGCTTCTTGTGTTCGGCATGAAAATCAGGCGCGGGATAGGGGAGTATTCCTCTATGAAAGCTATGGGCGCGACGGTGCGGGATATGCGGCGAATCAACTCAATCGAGGCGCTCGGAATTACACTCGTCTCCTTTCCGCTGTCCCTCGCACTGTCCTGCACTACGATGAAGCTGATGTGCTATCTGTCCCAGTCGCTGTATCCGGAGTACAAAATGAATTCGGTTCTGTATTTCGACGTGCCGGTCGGGATGATAGTGCTGATGTTTGTGCTGTACCTGATTTCAACCTGCGCGGCGGTGTATTTTGCCATGCGTCCGATTGCAGGTCACAGCGTAACGGAGCTTTCGCGCGGATTGACTGCAAAAATACCGTATGTCGCAAAGAGCTCGGCAAAGCTCGTGAATTCGCGGGACTTTTCGCTCTACGGAAAAATCGAGACGCGCAGAAACATAAAAAACTATCTCCCGACTCAGATACTTTTCTGCCTGCTCGTGATGCTTCCGATGTATTTCTTCGCGGCGCTGATTCCCGAGATACTGAGTCCATCTGCCGTATTTGAAGGAACGCCCGAGGGATACAATTACATTTACGAATTCCACACCGCTCACACATCGGACAGTGCCGGCGGACAGGTGACTCGCTCCCTTGTGGATATCGTAAATTCCATCGACGGATGTAAAGCTGTTCCGAGCGATTTTGTGAGTCTCGGCAGCACAGACGGCTATTTCGCGGATTATGTAAGTGAGTATAGCGGATTTATTAATTCCTACCGCTTTGAGCAGAGAAACGATATAAAATCCGAAAATATTCCCGAATTCATGACCTGCATCGCGCCGACTGAGCTGTACAAGACAGGAGATACTATAAAATTCACATACGGCGGCAGGACATTCAGTCTTACAGTTTCGCAGACAGAGGAGGACTTGCTTACACGGAGTAAATATTACCGGTTTTACAACACCCTGATAATCATCTCCGACGAAACCCTCGCCGCGATAATGGGTTGGGACGAGCCGAGGTATGAGAGCGTTTACATATACGGCGAAATCGGGCGCGAGGAGGAGCTGATTCACCTTATCGACAACTGCCTCGGAATGGGCGGCGACTACATAAACGACTACGACAGGCGGATGCATCAGGGACGGGAATACGATTTCTACGGCTCGGCGGCTTTTATCGAGCGGAAAATAAGCAATATTTACGACGCGTTTCTGGAGTGCTTTTTGCTCGCCGAAAGTGTATATTTATTCATCTGCGCGGGACTTGTGATTTATTCGGTCTGTGCGTATGAGGTCGGCGGACGCAAAAAGGAGTTCACTATACTCCGCTCACTCGGGCTCGAAAAGAAGGAAATCAGAAAAATCGCGGTGAAAAAGCAGGTGAAAGGCATAATCTTCATGGCGCTGCTCTCGACCGTTGTCATAATAGCCGCGGTTTTAATCATGAACGACGAAATTGAATGGGAAAAATACGGCGAATTCCTGAATGACCGTGAAAACTTTATCTACATCATTGAATACATGAAGCCGGTCGTCGAAATTCTGCTGGCGAACCTTGCGACCTTTGCGCTGGTGATTATTTCATACGGCTTGTGCGCATACCGTGCATCGGTCGGAGAGGTTGAAAAAATGTATAAATATCCGATTTCGGAAGCAGTGAAAGGAGAATGAGAATGGACAGCGCAATCCTGAGGTGTGAAAATATCACAAAAATTTACAAACAGGGGGACAATTTCATCTATGCTATCCGCGATGTCGGACTAAGTGTGAAAGAAGGCGCGTTCGTCATGATCTGCGGAAAGTCGGGAAGCGGAAAATCGACGCTGCTCAACATCATGGCGGGCTTTGACACTCCGAGCTCAGGTAAGGTTTTTATTGACGGTCAGGACATGAACGATGCCTCGGAAAAGGAAAAATCGCGGCTTCGGCGGGAAAAAATCGGATTTGTGTTCCAGAGCTTCAATCTGCTCCCCATACTCACCGCAGCCGAAAACATCCTCTCGCCCATGCTGATCGGAAAAAGGGAGTGGTCGAAGGCGTATTTTGACGAAATCACCGAAAAGCTCGGCATCAGAGAGAGACTCAGCCACCTGCCGTCGGAGCTTTCGGGCGGTGAATGTCAGCGAGTGGCAGTCGCGAGGGCATTGATCGGCAAGCCGGCGGTGCTTTTCGCTGACGAACCCACAGGAAACCTCGACAAAAACTCCGCAAAGGAGCTGATTGACATTCTGCAGATAGCGAACCGCGAATTCGGTCAGACTATAGTGATGGTGACGCACGACGAGAGCCTTCTTCCGCTCGCTTCGGAGGTGTGGCGAATCTCCGACGGTGTTGTGAAATGCGAAAGCTGAACGAAGCGGCTTATATTCCCGCCGATGAATATTTATAAATTTTTTATAATTCAAAGGAACAATATGTCACAGATAAAAATAACAAACTTAACATTTTCATATGACGGAAGCTACACTGACATTTTTGAGAACACAAGCCTGAACCTTGACACCTCATGGCGGCTCGGCTTCACCGGAAGAAACGGACGCGGCAAAACCACATTTCTGAAGCTGCTCATGGGCGAGTACGAGTATTCCGGTACAATCTCCTCTCCCGTCGAATTCACATACTTTCCGCCGGAGATAACAAATCCCGACAGTTTTACAAATGAAGTGATATCCGAGCTCCGGCCTGACGCGGCAGAGTGGCGGCTTTTGCGTGAGATGAACCTGCTCGAGGTTGACGGGGATGTGCTCTGGCGGCCGTTTTCCACGCTTTCCGAGGGTGAGAAGACAAAGGTGCTGCTCGCCGCGATGTTTTCGGGTGAGAACAACTTCCTTCTGATAGATGAGCCGACAAACCACCTCGATTTACACGGACGCGAGCTCGTGGCGGAGTATCTGCGTTCAAAAAGCGGTTTCATCCTCGTCTCGCACGACCGGAGATTCCTCGACATCTGCGTCGACCACATTCTTTCAATCAACAAAACGAACATTGAAGTCATGCCCGGAAACTTCACCGACTGGCTGCGCGAAAAAGACCGCCGAGACAGGGAGGAGCTCGCCGAAAACGATAAGCTGAAAAAGGA
>JBJFHS010000134.1:0-15320 GCA_051893885.1 Eubacteriales bacterium | reverse complement strand
TCCCTTGTGGCGGATATCGCGCATCAGTCAAAAACGCCGCTTTCGTCAATTCTCATGTATACCGAGATGAGAGAAAACGGCGATATCATCCGAGCGCAGACGGAAAAATTGAAATTTCTCATGGAATCGCTGACCAAGCTGGCAAAGTGCGAGGGCGGGCTGATTGCGGAGAATCTTTCGCCGAAGGAAAATTCCGTGAAGGAGCTTTTGCGCCATGCAATCGAAGCAAATTATGCCTCCGCTGACGCAAAAAATATAGAAATCCGCTGTGATGTGCCCGAATGCCTGAGTGCGGTGTTCGATTTGCGCTGGACGGCGGAAGCAGTGGGGAACATTCTCGACAACGCCGTGAAATATTCGCCGGAGGGCAGTGAAATCGCAATATCCGCCTGCCGATACGATATGTTTGTCAGAATCGACATTGCCGATCAGGGAGACGGGATTCCGGAAGAGGAGCTTTGCAATATCTGGAAGCGGTTTTATCGCGGGAAAAATGCTGCGGAACAAAACGGCGCGGGCATCGGGCTGTATCTGACGGTGAACATTCTGAACACGGAAGGCGGACGGGTCTCGGTAAAATCCGGTGAAAAGGGCAGCGTGTTTTCCGTATTTCTGCCTGTTTCATGAAATCTGTCAGAACTGTAAGATTTCGTCACATTTCAGTAAGATTGTCTCTGTAAAATCAAATTATCATGAAAGGAGGCAGTTCTATGCTGATTCAGACGCAAAACTTAACCAAAATCTACACCACGGGAGAAACAGAGGTGCGCGCTCTTGACGACGTGTCTCTGTCCGTTTCCCGTGGTGAATTTGTTTCCATCGTAGGCTCCAGCGGAAGCGGTAAATCCACACTTCTTCATCTGCTGGGCGGGCTTGACATCCCCACAAGCGGCAAGGTCTTCATCGACGGAACGGACATCTATTCTCTATCTCCCGATCCGCTGACAGTGTTCCGCCGCCGATGTATCGGATTTGTGTTCCAGCGGTACAACCTGATTCCGAATCTGAACGTGTGGGAAAACATCACCCTGCCGCTGGGACTTGACGGAATGAACGCCGACCCGAACGAGGTGGACGAACTTCTGCACACCCTTGGCATCGGAGAAAAAAAGAACTCCATGCCGTCTCAGCTATCGGGCGGACAGCAGCAGAGAGTGGCTATCGCGCGGGCACTTATCACGAAGCCGCACATCATCCTTGCCGACGAACCGACGGGTAATCTGGACACCAAAACCGGTCTGGGAGTCATGCTGACGCTGGCATCGCTGAATGAGAAGTTCGCGCAGACGATCGTGGTTATCACCCATAACGAGGAGCTGGCACAGATGACGTCCCGCAGGATTCGCATTGAGGACGGCAGAATTGTCAGCGATAGCTATCGCAGCGACAGTAATCTCGGCGACGGCGGTATAAGGGGGTAAGCGCGTGAAGATTATCACAAAACTTGCCCTGTCCCGCATCAGGTCGAAAAAAGCCCGCTCCACAGTGATATGTGCGGCGATATTTCTCACAATGGTGCTGTTCATGACAGTTGTGAGTATTTCGTTCAATATGCTCTCCGGCTTGGGGCTGTCTTTGCGGCTTGCAGTCGGCACGGATTATCACGGATATCTTCGCGCGGCGTCATTCACCGTTGATTCTGATGAACTGCGGAACATTTTGGCTGATTCCGGTGAGGTAAAGAAAACCGCATATGCATTTACCGCGTCTATATATGCCCTTGACGAGGAAAGCGTGGTATCATCCTCGGACGCACTCTGGATAATTGAAGATACCGACACGCTTGAGCATTTCTACACGAAAGTCACCGAAAGACATTTTCCGCAGAATGACAGCGAGGTTCTGTTGAATCCCATCTGTTTCCCGGAGGCAGAGGTAGGCGGGACGGTTACGCTGTATTATTCCAAAAATATGGGAGAATACTCGGAAAGTGCGTCTGCCGAATGTGTGGTCAGCGGTTTTATGGAGTCGAGCGCAGATTTCCCGATGCACGCGGTTTTTGCCTGCAGTGATACTCTGGAGGACACGTACCATTTCGGTGCATCGGGACGGGAGCGCATATTTTTTATGTTCGGCAATACGCTGAATATGGCGGGGAAGTATGATTCGCTTGTCAATAACACCCTCGGTTCATATAAGCAGCCGGACAAAGAAAATTTCGGTTCGCTGAACACGGCTTATCTGGAATCCGGCGGAGGTGAAGGAGTCAGATTTTCCGAAATCCTGCTGATAGTGTTTACCGTTTCGGTGGTGTTCTTCTGTTCTTTTTTGCTGATTTACAATATCTATTCCATCGCACTGGCGCAGGATATGCAGTCCTTCGGGCTATTGAACGTTATCGGAACCACGCACAGGCAGATAAGTAAAATCATATCCTATCAGTCGCTGATTCTGTATGCCGCAGTTCTGCCTGTCGGACTGATTGCAGGTTATTTCATCGGCTGGAAAATGCTATCGCCAATGCTGTTCACGGATTTATTCAGCACAAAGGCGGCGTTTGAATTTCATCCGATGATTCCGGTGGCTGCCGCAGTTCTGACATTGTTTACGCTTCTCTGGTCGGCAACTCGTCCGCTGAAAAATCTGCGCTCACTCACTCCAATTGCCGCCGTTGATTATTCTCCCGCAGCCGATTTACCGAAACGATATGTCAGAAAAAAGAATTATATCCGAAAAAATATCACGCCCGACGCAAAAAGAATGGCGAAATATTCGGTATCACGTAACCGCAAAAAAACGGTGATCACATCTCTTTCCATGGCGATGTCGGTCATTTTATTCGTACTGATTGCGACACTGTGCGACTATATGGTTGAATACACGGTAAAACATATGCAGACCGCCGATTTCGTGATCCGGCCGCAGCAGTATTATTCGATAACGGGGAGCAATTCCGAATATCACCCGGTGCCGGAAAACGCCGCAGACGAGCTGAACGGTTCTCTCGACGCCGGATTCGGACTGACTGAGCAGTATGTCAGCGCTGTCGAAAATCTGAGCGGTACGGAAAAGGTCTGGAAAATCCGCACAGCGATGTATATAACGGAAACACCGGCCCATGTGACGGAAACGCTGCGGAAATATAAGGATAGGATGCCGTATTGGCAGAATTATCACGACGAGGAGATAAACGGTAAACTGTACATCACGGTTGTGGGTATTCCCGATGAGCTGTTCGGCGAGCTGGTTGACTCGGATATCGAAAAAATCGGCGAAGACTGCAGCGACGGGTACATCATGTATGACGCGGCTGTTACACAGAATATGGGGATATTCGGCGAAGACGGTGAATCTGTTTCGTATTTTGCATTGAACTATTTTTACGACGGGGACGAAATCAGCCTGAACAGCGGCAAATACAAAATCATGCTGAATACAAAAATCACGCCGATGTATTATCTGGCCGGCTACGCCCACAGCAGCACAAGAGACGTCACCTTCTATATTCCCGAAAGTGATTTCTGCCGCGAGTTCGGGGAAGGACTTACATATGCGCTGCTCGTGAATGCAAAAGATGACTGCTACGACTCATTGTACGCGGAACTTGAAGCCATGGCGGG
This sequence comes from Eubacteriales bacterium, assembly GCA_051893885.1. GTDB lineage: Bacteria > Bacillota > Clostridia > Oscillospirales > CAG-272 > UMGS1696. The sequence goes on along the minus strand of JBJFHS010000134.1, from coordinate 11,760 downwards.
AGATATCACGATTACCGAGGATGAAGCGGCTGCCGCAAGATACGCCGAGGTGTCAAACGCTCAGTTTACCTATATACATGAACCGACCGGCCGGGCTCTGGCAATTATTTCCGGCAAATTCGACAGCTACACGGAAATGCTGCGGCGAATCACTGCTATACAGACTGTAGGCTACAGCCTCGCAGCGATGATTTTCCTCGTCGGAGCTTTGAACATCGTCAACACCGCCTTGTCATCCGTAGACCAGCGGAAACGTGAATTTGCAATGCTGGAGGCTGTGGGCATGACGGATAAGCAATTGATGCGGATGCTGCTCACCGAAAGCCTGTACAGCGGCGGCATGGCTGTGCTTATCACGGTCTGTATCGGTTTTCCGATAATTGCAGTCATAATAAACACCGCTATGGACGCACTGGTTTCGCTGAACTGGCTCTCCGGCGTGGTCATGCTGGCGGTGTGCATAGCAGTGTCGATTGCGTCGGGTATTGCCGTATTCCGTCTGACAAAATCCACCTCCGTAGTCGAGCGGATCAAGGTGGAATGACAATCTCCGCGCGACAGCATCGTTACAGTCCGGTGGATAGCTGAAAACACAAAAAACAACGCCTTCCCGCGAAAAAATTGTTTGCCATATAATATATTATGTGGTATAATGATGGTGAGAAGGCGTTTGTATAATGAAAAATTCGGCTGATTGACGAAAAGGAGGGGCATATGGGCAAAAAAATCTATCTCGCGGTAATCGGTATTCTGCTGCTGATTCTTCTGGTCGGTTCACCGCTTATAAAAATTGCGGATACGGCAGGTATTATTGAAGTCAAAGACCTCGGAAACAGTGTCGCGGAGGAGAAAGAATATTCCGGCACAGTGGCGGATGGGATTCTGAACGGCTTTTCGCACCTGAAGGACTTTCTGACAGACCTGTACACCAATTTTATGCCGGGATATTATGAAACGGTCTCCGCATGGAACACTCTGGAGGACAGCCTGAACGCGCCGTTTTCTTCTTTATACAGCCGTGCAAGGTCGAATAACGCCGTCGATACGGTAACGGCAGAGAACATGGGAGAAGCGGATTCCTTGCAGACCGAACCTGAGACGGAAGAACCGCTGCCGCCGGACCCTCAAAAGGTGACGTCGGTGTTGTCGACCTATTTGTCAACTTCCCAGTCCCATCGGTATTATCAGGTTGATATTGCCTTTGAGGACGGGACGGAAATCTCGTTTTTGGACACGGCGGTCAACCTTGACGAAGACGAGAAGGAAGAGCGGGTGATTATGCAGGCGGAAAAGCTGAACCGAATTGCCGGGTCCAACGACGAGGTGAATTTTTACTTCATGCTGCTGACCCGTATGCAGGACACGGACTACTACGAAGATATTATCGTGGGTGAGGAATCCACCTCTGAATACGCCGACCTTTTTATGTCCCTGCTCAGCGATAAAATCATTTCGGAAAAATGGGACCTCGGCTCTGTCAGAGATCGTACGGAGAGGGTATATCTGACCGACCACCACTGGACTACCTACGGCAGTTATCTGGGATACCGTCAGATATGCGGTATGATTTGCCCGGACTTTACGCCTGTCGAACTCGGTGAGCCGATTGATTTCCCGAAAAGCCGGTTTTACGGCAGCAACGCGCGGCTTTCTCAGAATCTCAGTGTCTGGGATGTTTTTCGGGTGTATGACTACGACATGGGGCCATATGTATGCAGTCCGGACTGGAATTTCGGGAATCAGGTGGATTTTCTGGCTGAGCAGGAATATCTCTCGCCGGACTACAATATTTACGCAATTTTTTACCCGGAAATTTACACTGTGCAGTACCCGGAAAACAATACCGGAAGAAACCTGCTGGTTATCGGCGACAGCTACAGTCAGGGCTTTGCGCAGCTATTAGGCAGTGCCTTTGATACGACGGTTATTTATTATTACACCATGTATTACGGGATGGACTACAATTCCGTGATAGAGCAGTACGGCATCACCGATGTGCTGTTTATGCAGTTTTCCGACCGTATTCTGTTTGATCTGTATGGGGACGACGTGCTTTCCTCCATCATTATAGACTAAGGGGGACTTAATATGCTGTTTACATCACTGATTTTCATCTGCGCATTTTTTCCGCTGTTCTTTCTTCTGTACTATCTACTGCCCAACCGGCGCATGAAAAATATCTGGCTCTTTGTCTGTTCCCTCTTTTTCTACGCGTGGGGAGAGCCGCTTTATATGCCGCTTCTTCCGCTTTCCGCACTGATAGGATGGGCTTTTGCTCTGTTGATCGACCGTTTTCGGAAAACAGGCAGACGCCGTGCCGCAAAGGGCTCAATGATTCTGGGGATTGCCATGCTGCTCGGTATGCTTGTGGTGTTCAAGTACACAGGATTTTTTGTGGAGAACATCAATCGGCTCACTCGACTGGAAATTCCGGCGCCGGCTATTGAGCTGCCAATCGGAATCAGCTTCTTCACATTCCAGATTTTGTCATACGTAGTGGACGTGTACCGTGGAGACGTGAAAGCGCAGCGGAATTTTGGCATTGTTGCGGTATATCTCTGCGCCTTTCCTCAGCTGATTGCGGGACCCGTTGTGCGATACAGTACCGTGGAAAAGGAACTGACTGAGCGAACGGTGGCCCTCGATGACGTATATGCGGGGGTGCGCCGGTTCGTTGTGGGACTCGGAAAAAAGGTGCTGATTGCAAATACTGCGGCGGTTGTGGCGGACGGTATTTTCTCCTATGACGCCGCTTCGTGTGGGATAATCGCTGCGTGGTGCGGTGCGCTCGCCTACACCATTCAGATTTTCTTCGACTTTTCCGGCTATTCCGACATGGCGATCGGTATGGGACGCATGATGGGATTCAAGTACCGCGAAAACTTCAACGCCCCCTATACCGCTGTCTCCGTAACGGATTTCTGGCGGCGGTGGCATATTTCAATGTCCTCCTTTTTCCGGGATTATGTTTATATTCCGATGGGAGGCAACCGGGTGTCAAAGCTCCGCTGGATTTTCAACATAATCGTGGTCTGGACTCTGACGGGACTGTGGCACGGCGCGGCGTGGAATTTTGTGGTCTGGGGACTGTATTACGGGCTGCTTCTTGTGCTGGAAAAGCTGCTGTGGGGTAAAACCATACAGAAAATCCCCGTAGTGCGGCATATATATACAATGCTTGCGGTGATCGTCGGATGGGTCATTTTCCGTGCGGACACATTGTCGGAAGCCGGTCGGATGCTGTACGCAATGGCAGGCGGATATGGCCTTGGAAACGGAAACGTCACTTATGTGATGATTCTGGAGCGCAGCAGTGCGGGAGGCGTATTCCTGCTCGCGATGGCTGCCGGTATTCTTTTGTCCGCCGATCTGCCAACAAGATTCAGACGTGCTTTTTCCGCTTATGCTTCCTCCTCAGATACCCGTGCTTTGCGAACCGCGTACGAAACGGTCGGCTGTGTACTGTCCGTCGGAATTTTTGTGCTGTCCGTGGCTTCAATTGCGTCGGGCTCGTACAATCCTTTCATTTATTTCCGCTTCTGATTGAACGGACGAATACTATTTACGCGAGCATTTCTGTTTTTGTGTGATTTCAAGCATGACAAAACCTCCCGCTGCAGCTTTGTGTTCTGCACAGGGAGGTTTTTTTGTCGCTTTAGAGCAGTAAACTTTCTTTATATCAGGGTTCGATGGAGAGGGCAGCGTCAAAGAATTCCGGCGCACTGTTTGAAATCATCGTTTCGTCGTATTTGTCGTCAGCGGAAAGCACTCTGCCGCAAAACGAAATGTTTTCAAGCCGGATATCGGAAATTGCACCTCCGGCGGCGGAATAGTTCATCCGATAAACGAAAACGCCCTGCTCCGCGCTTTTTACCGTAATATCTTTGAACAGAATATTGTCGAGAATGCCGCCGTCACCCGAAATCTGCGTGTTGATTACATTCGGCGATATCACGCGGTAGATTTCGATGTTTTCAAATTTTACGTTTTCCCAGCGTGTCTGAGCGTCTGAACCGAGCAGGCAGTCGAGCGCAGTGTTTCGTTCCGTCCATGTCGGCTGTGCGAATCCGATTGAATTGTTTCGGAATACCATATCGGACATCGGGCAGGCATTTTCCCATGTCAGGCAGTATCCCGCGCCCTTGTCGGTCCAGATATCATTGTATTCATAGACACAGTTGTATCCGGCACCGCTGCCCCACCATCCTGTTCCCTTGAACTCGATGGCGTCATCGCCGGTTCGGACAAAGTTATAGCGTCCTGCGCTGTTCCGGCATTCGCTCATCATGATCCCGTCGGAATATGTGCGGTATCCGAGAAGCAGATTGTGTTCCGCGACGGCGTTATCGCAATTGTAAAAGCACATCGTCCATGTATTTGAATTGATGATAGTCAGGCCTTCAACGGAAACATCTTTGCTGCATCCGGCGTTGAAAACGTGCTTGTGCTTATCCGCTCCGCCAAGTACCGCGCCGCAGTCGAGCAGTCCCCTCGAAATGATTTTTGAGTTTTCCGCGTAGTCCATATGAATCGCGGTTTTAGTGTTGAAGCTTCCGTCCGCGTTCTGTCGGTCCGTCACCCGTAAATATGCGCCGCGTTCCAGATACAGAATGCTGTCGGACGGCACACCGATGCTTGAAATATCATGCAGTCCGGCTTTCATGACGTACACGGTTTTTGTCTGAGTAAATTCCAGCTCGTCGGTTTCGTGATATCCCGCGTCAATTTCGACAATGCGATATCCGTCAGGTACCTCCAGAGGAATCTCCCTTGTGACCATAATCGTGAGCGGTATTCGCTTCGGGTCCGTCACCTCGCTGTTTTTGCTGCGTGCGAAGGTATAGGTGTATGACCCGAAATCCGCGATCCGGGAGACAAACATATCCCCCTGTTTTTCGGCTGTGACACCGCGGCTTTCCGGCAGCACTGCACATTTTTCCGACTCCCGCTCCAGCGTCAGCGAAACATCCAGCACAAAATCATCCGTGTCATTCCGTATGTCGATCCATGCAAAGGAATGCGAGCCCTTTCCGCATCTGGCGGTATAGACCGGGATTTCGATGCCGTTGACCACCAGATGATGATACGGACTGATGATCAGCGCGTTGTCGGTCTCCGCATCGTTGTTCTGCCCGTCGCGGAACACCTCAAGCTGCCATTTATCCGCGCTGCCCGCAGTTGTCTTGTCGGCAGTTACGACGGCGGGATTGTCGTATATAACCGGAATGATAAAGCTGTCCTTATCTGTCATGTCAGATTGCTCCTTTTGTTTGTAATCGGAGACCGCTGATTCATCACTCGTATGCTTCGGCTCTCCGTCGGTACATCCTGCTGCCGGAAGCAGAAACAGAATGCATATCAGTATGGTGACCAAAAAGTCTGTACGTTTCATGCTTCATCCTCGAATAAAAATACACGCTGATCGAATGATATTTTTAAGTCTTTTCGTACGGCTTCGGTGTTATTGTCGTGACTGTATTTTACCATGGTTTCGCTTGATTTTCAATACTTTGCGTGAACGCAGGCATATGTATTTTCGAACCCTCGGACTGCCGTGTTTTTTTCAGATAAGACGACGCTCTCTGGTGCGGAAAAATACCCGTGCCGACAGGATAGAAATAAAGTTTTTTCACAGTTTGCGCCGGTGAGCAGAAGTAAAGCTGAGAACGCCGGTTTACGATGATTTCATATAAGCTCGCTTGTGTAATAAAAAATCATATATTTTTCCGCTAAGCGGGAGAATTTTATGTTAATATTATAAATATACCGGCCGGATTTGTCAATATGCAAAGAAATCAGGCGGGAAAGGTAAAAATTTTGATTAAATGATAGGATTTTGATATTTTGCGGTTGTTTTTAACAGGTAATTGAGTTCGGTATCTGTTATAATGAATTTATTATATGAAGGTAATTTATTAATAAACAGAGCATAGTTATGTAATATATTTGTAATCGGTCGTGACAGGGGCATCGGATAGTTCACTCCTGTTCCGAACGACTTATTGTTGAGGTATTTTTATGGCAGAACACATTATGCAGGGAGCGGAACTTCAGTCCATGCTGAAAAGCAATTTGACATTCAAGGGCCTGGACGGCGTGGACGATGAATCTCTCCGTCTCTCGGAAGAAGACATCAGGTGGTGGCGCGATGCAAAGTTCGGACTGTTCATCCACTGGGGTGTGTATGCCGTTATTGGCAGGGGCGAATGGGCATACCACAACGAAAAAATCAACGAGGATGAATATCGCCGCATCGCAATGGAGGAATTCCGGCCGAACCGCAGCGCACAGAAGATTACGGACGAATGGCTCTCGGACGCACAGGATGCCGGAATGAAATACGCGGTAATGGTGACGCGGCATCACGACGGTTTTGCCATGTGGGACAGCAAATGCAGTTACCGCGATTTCACATCGGCAAAATTCGGGCCTGAGACGGACTATGTTTCGGCGTTTACTGATTCCTGCCGGAAATACGGGCTGCACACGGGACTGTATTATTCTCCCATGGACTGGAGATTTCCCGGATATTTTGACCCGCATGGTCAGCCGGAAAGTGCCGCCGCAATGAAGGAGCAGGCTTACGGTCAGCTTCGTGAGCTTTGCAGCAGCTACGGCAAGGTGGAAATCATGTGGTATGACGGAGGCTGGCTCGCTCACAGCGGAAGTGATGCAGATGCGGCATGGCTCTGGGAACCGCTGAAAATGAATCATATGATCCGTGAGCTACAGCCCGGCATTATGACTACTCCCCGCTCCGGCTATAAGGGGGATTTCCAATGCGATGAAGGATCCGGCGAGGTACGGGGAAATATTGTACATATTCCGTGGGAAAAGTGCATGACTGTCTCCTCCGCGTGGGGATACCGTCCGAATGACCGCTATCAGACGCCGGAAGAAATCATCCGTATGCTGATAAATGTGATCTGCCGGGACGGAAATTTACTGCTGAATATCGGACCCGATCCCGACGGAAGGATCCCGGATGGCGCAAAGGAGTCACTCAAAGCAGTCGGCGCATGGCTTCGCGAAAACGGTGAGGCGGTTTACGGAACACGTGCCGGCATCTGGGAACCGGTTGACAATGTCTATGGCAGTACAAAAAAAGGCAGCGCGGTTTATCTGCACGTACTGGACAGGAATGCATTCGACAGCATGGTTCTGCCACCCATCGAAGAACAGATTCAGACAGCAAAACTGCTTGACGGCGAGCCGATATCATTTATTCAGAATGAAAACGGAGTAAAAATTACACTGCCGAACGGTAAGACGGATTTATCCTCTGTCCCTGTTATCGTTAAATTTGACTTGAACTGATGGGGGGAAAAACGAAAATGGATTATAGTAAATACCGCGTCGTATGGAACAGTCAGAGTGAAAATTCCGCTCAATCCATGCCGTGCGGCGGATATGACTGCGGCGCTTTGGTCTGGGTCGAAAACGGACAGCTGCTTTTATATATCGACAAAAGCGGTTCATTTGATGAAAACAACCAGATGTTAAAACTCGGACGTTTCCGCTTCACCTTCAGTCAGGATATTTTTTCGGAAAACTTTTCGCAGGAGCTTGTACTTCCGGACGGATATGTCGATATAACGGGAAACGGCGCAAAAATCAAGGTATGGTTTGAAACGGACCGCTCGGCTTGTCACGTGGATATAAAAACAGACATCCCGCTCACCGTCTGCGCAATTTATGAAAACTGGCGGTTTGAAGAACGCGAGCTGACCCCCAATGAGCGAACGGCGGCGGCAAGCTATGTCAGCTATCCGGGAAAAGTCATGACTTATCCTGATACGGTTGTGACAGAAAAGGATCGGGTTGTATTCTATCACCGCAACCGCTCGGATAAACTGCTGTTTGATTTTCTTGTGGAACAACAGAAACTAACGGAAATCAGAGATGAATTGGATAATCCACAAAAAAATCTGGCTTTCGGCGGAATGATGTCTGGCGGGAATTGTCATTTTGCCGGATACACTGACGGTTCATATGCGTCTGTCCCTTATAAAGGCTATGTATTGGAAAGCAAAACGGGATGTAAACACAACTTTATCATGTGCTTTCACAATGAGCAGTCCGAATCAGTCAATGAATATATTCGGAAGCTGGACAGCTTAGCGGAATCGTGCATGAATGATACCGGCAGTGAACAACGCGCGGCTGACTGGTGGCGTGCCTACTTTGAACGCAGCTACATTGATATCTCAGGAAACGAAAGCGACAGCTGTTATCAGATTACCCGGAATTATCTTTTGTTCCGATATATGCTGGGATGCAATGCTTACGGCAAATATCCGACAAAATTCAACGGCGGTTTGTTTATCTCTGACCCAATGTACAGCGTACCTGACGACAAACGCGGCACCAATCCGGATTTCAGGGCATGGGGAGGCGGCAGTCATACGGGACAGAACCAGCGTCTTGTATACTGGAATATGCTGAAGTCGGGCGACTTTGACATGATGCACCCTCAGTTCCGGTATTACAGCAATATGGTGAAAAACGCCGAACTGCGCACGCGGCATTATTGGGGTCATGACGGTTGTTCATTTACAGAACAGCTGGAAAATATGGGTCTTCCTATCGGATGGACATGGGGGTATGACGAAACAGATGACATTCATCACCTTCGTACGGGTGTGACCGATCCGCATGACCTGCGCTCTCCGTGGCTGACTTACTATTATGCCACACAGCTTGAATTTTCATACATGATTCTGAAATATTATCGGTACACCGGCATGGATATTTCGGAGTATATGCATTTCATAGAAAGTTCGGTAAAGTTTTATTTTGAACATTATGAAAAAGTATATTTTGAACTTGCCAGAGAAAAATACCGGGACGGAAAACTGGTAATATACCCTTCCACAGCACTGGAAAACTATAAGGGCGTTCTGAATCCGACGGAAGCGGTTGCCGGTCTGCGGGCTGTTATCGGTGAATTGACTCAGCTGCCGGAATACGCAGACACAGAATACTACACGAAGCTGCTTGAACGTGTGCCGCAGATTCCCATAGATGAAAAGGACGGTGTTCGGAAAATCGCACCCGCTGAGTTCTATGTCGCGAAAACAGGTGATGAGCTGCCTCAGCTGTATCCCGTATTTCCGTATGAGTTTTATGGCATTGGTGCTGATGATCTGGAAACCGCACGCAACACGTGGAAAAACACATCCGGCAGTGAGAGAAATTATGTCAGCTGGCATCAGGGAGGTATTTTTACAGCACGGTTGGGGTTGGCTGTAGAAGCAATGGATTATTGCATAAAAAAGCTGTCGGACGGAGACCAGAGATTTCCCGCGTTCTGGGGTCCCGGACACGACTGGCTGCCTGACTTCAACTGGGGCGGAAGCGGTATGATCGGACTGCAGGAAATGCTGATGCAGTGTCGGGATGAAAAAATATATCTGTTTCCGGCATGGAATAAAGAGCATGACGCTGCTTTCAGACTGCACGCACCGTATAAAACCACTGTGGAATGTGTGCTGCATCAGGGAAAGATTGAGAAGCTGCAGGTTACACCGGAATCCAGAATGAAAGATATAGTCATTTTATAATATATTACGGCAATCGGCAAAGTTTGTGCGTCCTTTACTTGTTTACTTCAATTATTAAATATTGTTGATATTTTATTATTTTTTATAAAAACAAATGAGAATACCATGAAAAAGAAACTCACAGCACTTCTGATTCTCGCATCAATGCTTTGTTCCATGGCGGTATCCTGTTCCGAGAGTGGAACAAACACAGAGGACACAACAACCCAGTCCGCAGACACGGAAAGCGGCGAAACAGCGGCTCCTGCAGAGGAGGAAAAAGAGGATTACGCCGAATATATGCCCTCAGCCAATTATGACGGCGCTTCATTCTCCATCCTTAACTGCACGAACCCGGGATGGTGCCTGACCCAGATTGATTCCGAGGAGTCGACCGGCGAAATTTTCAACGACACCATTTACAGCCGCAATCTGAAAATCGAGGATCTGCTCAATGTTGAAATCAGCACCTTTGAGTCCGGCGATGTGGGCGGCGAAATCAGAAAAGCAGTATCGGGAGGAGATAACACACATTCAATCGCTTACCCGGACCTTTCCGCAGCCGCTTCTATTGCAGCAAACAAAAATTTGATCAACCTTGCCACAGTTGAGGGCCTGAATCTGGATATGCCGTGGTGGGATGCAGCCTCAATTGATTCTCTGACAATTAAGGACAAGCTGTATTTTGCCGAAAACAACATAAACATCCAGTACAACGAGGCAACATGGGTACTTTACTTCAATAAAAATCTGATTACACAGTTCAATATGGACTCACCCTATAACCTTGTCCGCGAAAACGAATGGACCATGGACAAGATGCACGAAATGATGGGAGCAGTTGCAGGCGATGCCAACGGTGATGGCACTCTGAACGCACCCGACGACTATTTCGGATTCTCAACCCATTCCGCTTCATACCTTGGTCTGCTTGCCGGCTCAGGTCAGGCGCTGATCGTACCTGACGGACAAGGCGGCTATGTCTCCAATCTGACAAATGAAAAGATGGTTGATATCGCGACAAAAATCGGCTCGATTGTAAACGATATGGAGGCCACCGTTATGCCTGACCGTTTCCCGGGCGCCGCTTCCGCCAACAACGAATGGGCAAGAAATACCTTCTACAACGGACACAGCCTGTTCTACGGTGAAGTTATCGGTCAGTTCGCCGCCAATCTGCGCGATATGGAGCAGGACTTCGGTCTGATTCCGTTCCCCAAGTATGAAACAAGTCAGGAGAATTATACCTGTCAGGTTCTGAACAGCGCTCTGGCATATGCCATTCCGGCTTCCGGCGTTGACCTTAAGATGACCGCGGATGTAACTGAAGCGCTTGCTATCGAAAGCCTGAATACATTCATTCCCGCATATATCGACGCCACAATCACCGGCAAGGCAATGCGCGATGAGGAAAGCCGTGAAATGCTCGAAATTATCTTTGAATACCGTATTTACGATATCGGCACGATTTTCGGCTGGGGCGGAGTTTCCGGCGCTTTCCAGACCGCAATCAACAACGGCGGAGAAAACTATATGTCAACAGTACAGAGGAGCGAAAAGGTTGTGAAGAAGGCAATCGAATCCGCACTCAGTAAATTCGGTGAAGACGATGAATAATTCTGTCGGGTTCCTTGGCGAATACTGACAGAACGCAGGTGAGCCGCTCAGCTGTGGCAATTTTTGAACAGCTAATGCGGCGGCACACAAAATACAGAGATACATAGACCTCTCCCGAGCGAATAGACAGAAATACACGGCTTTGCTCTTTGATTTTATCCGGAGTAAGGCCGTTTCTGCTGCTTTGTCGCAAAAAACAGTTCTGCTGTGGCAGATAATGGCAATATTCAAATCCATATGATGTGAAAAACCGCCCCTTCGGACTGTACGATCCGTCAGAGCGGTTTTTGTGTATGCATTTTGTTTATTTATTCATGGGTGAAACGGGGTATGATCTTCTGCGCCGGCTGCCGGGCAATTATTTTACTCCGATGCCTCCATTTTATCGAGGGATTTATAGAAACGGTCGAGGACGGCATTGGCCAGCTTTTCGTTTTTCTTATACCATGAGACAAAATCGGTTGATTTCTGATCTATCGCAAGGCTTGAGGTCGTATAGAACAGGTTGTTTATGCCGCCTTCAAAGCCGAAATAGTTTCCGCCGACCTCGTATGCTATCGTGTCGAACATAATATCAAGCATGGCAACAGTATCTGTATCG
>JBJFHS010000133.1:0-3851 GCA_051893885.1 Eubacteriales bacterium | reverse complement strand
ATAAAAGCAGAACGGTTCTTTTCCGGGTCGATATTGGAGGTGTCATCGGGGAGCCTGTGGTTTATCATGCCGGCTGAAAGACATCCGATAACAGAATATTTATCGGGATTTGCGAGACCTATTTTCATTGCTCCGGCTCCGCCCATCGACAAACCGCAGATGTAGTTGTCCTCTCGTGCAGATGAAAAGTTAAAGAAACCGCGCATGATCTCCGGAAGCTCCTTTGAGATATAGTCGTAAAAGCGTCCGCCGTGGGATAAATTTCTGTAGCCTGAGACTTCGACTGAGGGCATAACAACCGCAAGTCCGAGCGGGGAGACATATCTTTCAATCGAAGTGCGCCTCTGCCATATCGTCTCATCGTCAGACGCACCGTGAAGAAGCCACAGAACCGGAGATTTTTCCCGCTCCGCCGACTCCATTCCAATCTGTTTTGCAGCTTTCTGCGGCAGAATTACATCACATGATGTCTGTCTTCCGAGCGTATTTGAGAAAAAGTGGGTGTGAACAAGAGCCATTTCAGTTTCCTCCTTTTCTGATTCCGTCTATGTAAGAGAGCACGTTCTGTATCTCTCTGTCCCAGTAGTACCACGAGTGATTTCCTTCGCTTTCGCTGTAGGTCACATCGTATCCGAGACCTTTCAGCGTGTCGCGCATATTCCGGTTGTCGCCGATAAGCCAGTCCTCGGTTCCACACCACATCCAGACCTTCGGCAGCGGTTTTCCGTCATCCCTGACCTTCCGCGCCATATGGTAGAGATCGTTGACAGAGCCGTCAAAGCTGTCGATATCACCGAAAATATCCTCAAAATATGTACTTTTGCCGGATTCGTCGTGCAAATGCTTCGGGTCAAATGCTGCGGAGAGCGGGGCGGAAATCGAAAATGTTTCGGGATAAGTCAAAGCAAGTGCGAGAGCTCCGTATCCGCCCATCGAAAGTCCCGAAACATATGTGTCCTCACGCTTCGGAGACATATGCGGGAAGAAGCTGCGGCAAATTTTCGGCAGCTCGTCACCGATGAACGTGCGGTATCTGTAGCCGTATTTCATATCGGTGTACCATCCGAGGTAAGTTGTCGGCATGACCACCGCGATACCTTTTTCTTCCGCATATCTCTCGATTGAGGTTCGGCGCATCCAGATTGTGTGGTCGTCGCTCATTCCGTGGAGCAGGTACAGCGTCGGGTAATATTCTCCGGCGTCCCCCTCAGTTATTCCGATATTGCCGAAGGTTTTCTGGGGGAGAATCACGTTCATCGACATACACATACCGAGAACGTCGGAAAAGAAATTGACTTCTAAAAATGCCATTTTGTCCTCCTTCAAGTTGTTTTTTTCATAAGTTTTGACAAAAGTCTGATAATCAGCAGAATTACAGCCGCACCGAATGCCACACCGCAGCTGTCGAGCAGCATATCGCGGAGCATACAAGCCCTCCCCGGTACAAAATACTGGTGTATCTCATCCGAAACAGCGTATGCCGCGCCGGATATGAGCGAGATGAAATATGAATTTTTGTCCCTGATTCCAAAAGATTTTACAGCGGAGAAGATAAGCGAACCGAGTACGGCATAAATTGTAAAATGCGCGGCTTTTCTGATAAAGTGGTCGTAGGATTCAATCACTGCCTGTTGTTCGGACGACGATAATTCACCGAATTCCGGGCTGAATGTATCGAGAAAATATCTGATAAATCCGCCGGATGATTCAGCTGATTCGCCCCCGTTTTCGCACGAGAACGAAAAAATGACAGCCATCCAGATAACGGTAAGCAAAATAAGCGCGGCAGAGAGCAGTTTCTTCATTGAGCACCTTTACTTGAGTTTTATTATTAATTATACAATATAAATCAGATATTTTCAACTCCGTCGGTATAATAAAAATTATTCTGTTTTCTCATAAAATATACAAATTTAATAAAAACTGCTTGACAAAGCCGACATTATACTGTAAAATCAGAATAAACAATGTATCGCATAAATAAAATCAAACAACGGAGGTATTGATTATGAAATTTTCTGCGGCAGGCGGTTGGTGGGGTTCCGACTGGTATAACAGAGTAGAGCTCGGATACCGCTACGGTTTTGACGGCGTGGAGCAGCTCGGATGGCTCGGACTTGACTTTGACAGAGCCAGAAAAGTTCTCGACGAAACAGGCGTCACCTCAACCGCAATTGTAATTCAGTCTGAGTGCAAGGAAAACATGGAGCTCACCCAGTGGTCTCACGGCATGGTCTGGGAGGATTCGAGAAAAGCATTTGTCGACTCATTCCGTGAAAGCGTAAAAGCCGCCAAAGCCATGAATGTTCCGAACATTATCGCGACCACGGGAAACGAGCGTTTTGACGTAACCCGCGAGGAACAGTTTGAAATTTGCGTCAAAACTCTTTCCGAGATGTCTCACATAGCTGAGGAAGAGGGAATAATGATAGTTCTCGAGCCCCTCAACGTCCTTGTCAACCACATGGGATATTTCCTTGTAACAACAGAGGAAGCTGTAAGAATGCTCAAGGCTGTCGACAGCAAAAACTGCAAGCTTCTGTTTGATATCTATCATCAGCAGATATCTGAGGGAAATGTAATCCGCAACATCACGAACAATATCGACATGATCGGTCACTTCCATATCGCCGACAACCCCGGAAGAAACCAGCCCGGCACAGGCGAACTCAATTATAAGAACATACTTGAGGCGATCCGCAAAACCGGATACGACCGCTGGCTCGCGTTTGAATGCGGAAGAACGGTTGATGTTCCCGATCTTGTAAGAGATATGCACGTTCTTATTGACGAATTCAGATAATTTCCCACTAACCTCTGCAAATATAATGTAATTTAGCCGAGCTCTGTATAATGGAGTCCGGCTAAATGATTTTTTATAAGCATTTGTTTATAAATAATTGGCAAAACGATAATTTTATCGTAATTTATTGAGGTTAATTTGGCTCTGTACAGGCGGAAATTATTTATTAGCTATATATACAATATACAATTAAATGAAAAAAATTTTCTATACAATTTCACTTTTATTATTGATTGCACTGTCCGCAGTATCCGTGTCGGCAAGAACATATACGGCTTCACCGTATCGGAATATTATTTCTAACTATGATGAGGCATACACTGCGATATATGAAGCGGTATCTGACGGGAAACCCTCGGTTGATTTGACGGAGCTGAAAATCAACACCAGCGATATCCTAAAGATATTTTCCGATGTTATCCAGTCGTGTCCTGAATTTTTTTACCTCGACAAGCAGATAAAATACTATTACATGGACAGGGGAATTGTACATTACGTTACAACAGTAGAATTCCAATATACAATGGCGGAGGATGAGCGGAAAAATGCCGTCGCCGAATACGAAAACGAGCTCAACTATATCGTATCAATGATAGACAGCGGATTGTCGGATGCCGAAAAAGCGTTGTGGGTACACGATTACTTTGTATCTTCCTTTGAATACGACACTGAGGAGGGCATTTACGACGCTTATAATTTTTTCTGTGAGCGAAAAGGCGTTTGTCAGGCGTATTCGCTGGCGTATATGGCGGTTCTGCGCGAGGTCGGAATAGAATCGTTTATGATAACCTCAACAGAGATGAATCACGCATGGAATCTCGTCTGCATCGACGGTCAGTGGTACCACGCAGACCTTGCTTTTGACGATCCTTCTCCCGACAGAATCGGCCGCGTTCTTCACGAAAATTTTCTTCTGACGGATGAAGAAATCGCGAACACCTCAAACAGACACTACGGCTGGACAAGCAAGTTCACCTGCGATTCAGAAAAATTTTCGGACGGATTCTGGAAAAATGTGACGTCACGTATGGTCTGCAGCGGCAAGGAC
>JBJFHS010000132.1:0-3860 GCA_051893885.1 Eubacteriales bacterium | reverse complement strand
TTTTACACAGTAATTGTTTTCGTGCCGAGGTGGGGGTTTGATGCGCGGACTGTCACTTTTTCCCCGCTGCTCTTGCGAAGGTAAATCATCAGCCTTCCGTCAAGTGTATTCCGGCGCATATCGCGGTAGTCAGTTAAATCTTCGATATCGCCGTTGTCCATGCCGAGATATTCGCACTTGCCGTCGATATGTATCTGAATTCGCGACTGGTCGCAGATCACACGCCGTCCCACAGAGTCTGTCACGTTCAGTTCGATCTGCACAATGTCGTCCCAGTCGTATCCAACGTTCTTCATTTCAATCTTCGCGGGCGCGCCGACTGTCTCAAGAGCACAGCGCACATCTCCCGCGGCGGCTTCGATTTTTCCCTCCTCAAAAGCCACAATCCAGCTGTAGAAGCCGAGTTTTTCCGAATCCAGCCGGCACTCGTCAGCGACCTTTCTGCCGTTTATGTAAAGCTCCGGCTGACCGGCGTTGGTGTAGCAGCGCACCTCAACCTCCTCGCCGGGCAGATAGTTCCAGCTTTCGGCGACGTTCTTCCATTCTCCGCTGTCCCGTCTGCCGTCATGTCCGTATGCCCGTCCTGTTGCGAGGTGGATAACCTCCTTATCCGACCACCAGCTCTGACGGAGATAGTAGCGCGGTTTCTCAAAGCCTGCCGTTGTCATATTTCCCGCGGCGGACGAATGACAAGGCCATCCCCTGCACTCTCCGAGGAAGTCTATGCCTGTCCACAAAAACTGCCCCGAGATGTATTCATTGTCAGTTACCGCCTTCCAGGCTGAGTATTGATGACCGTTTTCGCTGCCGAGGAAGGGCTTGTCGGGGAATCTTCTGTGGCTTTCATCGTAGAGATGCTCCTTGTAGTTGTAGCCGACCACGTCAAATGAGTCGATGTACCCGATTCGTGTGGATAGCTCGGGGAATGCCACGGCTGCCGTAACCGGTCGGGTGCTGTCGCTACGCTTGACGATTGCGGTCAGCTCCTTTGCTACGACTGATAGACGCTCCATGTTCGGCCTGCCGCTGTTGTACTTTTTCTCCTCCTCCGGCTTGTTTGCGTCGTTGTTTCCGGTCATCTCGGCGAAGCTCCGGTGGTTGTATGGGTCGTTGGGGTAGTCGATTTCGTTGCCGACGGACCACATGACGATCGACGGATGGTTTCTGTCGCGGCGGACAAGTGAGGTCAGGTCGCGCTCGTGCCACTCGGGGAAGTCCTCGGAATAGCCCTGATGCTTCGGCGGGTAGACATTGTGGCCGTTGAACCACTTGTTTTTGCAGCCTTCCCACTCGTCAAAGGCTTCATCCATGACTAAAAATCCCATTTCGTCGCACAGCTCGTACAGCTCCGGCATATGCGGGTTGTGGCTCATTCGGATTGCGTTGCAGCCCATAGCCTTCAGCTTGCAAAGACGCCTCATCCACACTCCCTTTGACATTGCCGCACCGAGAGCACCGCCGTCGTGATGCATACACACGCCTTTGAATACGGTCGGCTTTCCGTTGAGAAAGAACCCGTGATCGGGATCAAACACAAAGGTGCGCACGCCGGCTTTATTTTCGTAAACTGCTGTGACATTTCCAAAACTGTCTTCTGCCGTCACCCGGAGCGTGTACAGGTACGGAGAATCTATCGACCACAGCGATGGGTTATCAATTCTTCCGCTCAGCGAAACCGTTGTCATTCTGTCTTTTGAGAGCTGAGCTTTTACACTCGCTTCCGAAACCGCTCTGCCATCTGCGTCTAAAAGTGCCGCCCTCAGATTCACATCAGTTTCGGGCGCATTTTCCGCAAGCTGAAGCTCACATTCGATTCTGTAGTCGGCTGAATATTCGTCGGCACGCTTCACACTGAAGAAAACACCGTATTCCGCCGGATAAACGAAATCGTACCGCTCAAGCGTGACCTTGCGGTGTATGCCTGAGCCGGTAAACCAGCGTGAATCAGCGATATCTTCGTGGGTCACCTTCACGGCGATAACGTTGTCCCGTCCGTCGAAGTACAAAAAGTCACTCACATCGTATCTGAACGAAATATATCCGTTGGGGCGTCTGCCAAGATAATAGCCGTTTATCCACACCTGACTGTTTTTGTAAACTCCGTCGAAGCAGATGAAAAACTTATGTCCGGCGTCGGATTCACTCAGCGCGAAAGCCTTGCGATACCACGCAGTGCCGCCGATCACGTATCCTGTGCCGCTTGAATACTCCTTTTTCTTGGGATAAGCTACGGACCAGTCATGCGGGATTGTCACATTCTGCCATTCATCGTCATGGTATCCGGTTTCAAAAGCGTTTTCTGCCTCTCCCAGATGAAATTTCCATCCCTTATTCAATTTGTTGATTTTCATAACAAAATTCCTTTTTTATCGTTTATTCCGAATCAATACTGTTCGGCTTTGATTATGACGCTGTCTCCGGCTTTGAGGAAGAATTTTTCATCAGTCGGATGTTCGCCGATACATACCTCGTCAGCCTTAAGCGAGCCGTACGCACAGGTGATGATCCATATTCCGTTGTTGTACTTCACCTGACCGTATCCGGCGGAAGTGAACCACGGCTCGTTGCAGTTGTCTCTGAGCGGTTTTTCCCTCAGCACAACCTTATTCTGCGCGATATTCACGCTCATTCCGCCAAGCGACTGCATCAGAGCCCAGCTTGACAGAGGTCTGTAGTAGTGGTCTCCGCATTCGGCGTGGTTAAATATCTCGCCGGCCCTGCGGTAACGCTCCTGTACGGTGTTCATCACGTTATAGCCCTTCTCATAGTCGCCGAGGAGCAGATAAAACGACGCCATCATATACTCTATTCCCGACCAGTTCGCCAGTCCCTGACAGTTGCGGTAGGTGTACACTGTCGCCGTCTCGCCATCGGGGTACATCGCGTTGACAAGGCCGTTTTCGGTGGAATAGTTTATCTCATAAATCGAATCGAGCGCGGTTTTCACGTGTTCATCGTCCAGAATTCCGCCCAGCCCTATGAGGCGCGAGAAATACTCACCGTCGAGCTGATCCGTCATGCAGCAGCGGTCGACCTTGTCCCCGTCAACCCACAAATCGTAGTATCTTCCGTTGAACAGCTTTTCCTCGACCGCCGCTCTGCCCTTTTCGACAAGCGCGTCCCAGTGGGCTTTTCTGTCAGCTTCACCCATAATTTCCGCCATAGCAGAGGCAGCTTTGAGTGAGGCGAGCCAGAGAACGGAGATGTAGGTCGAAGTACCGCAGAAGTGCCATGCGTCGTAGGTGTTCCGGCTCGCGTTTTTATCGGGCAGGGCATCGCCGTTTGAGTCGAGCTGTTCTATGCTGTCCATCGCGCTCACGACATGGCTCCACATCCGACTGAGATATTCCCTGTCGCCGGTTGCAAAATAGTCGCGGCACACGAGGAGGACAAACTGCGGGTTCATGTCAACTCTGTCGAAACCGCCGTCTACTGATGTAAAATCAGGCGTGAAGAAGTGGTGAACACGACCGTCCTCGCGCTGGAACTTCGCACCCATCTCCATCTGAGCCTTCTGAAGCTCGGGAAACAGCGTTATCAGGCCGAATGAGCCGTGGTATGTGATGTCGGTAGTGTGAAATCCGCACGAGCCGAGCCCTTCCCAGATGCCGAACGAGCCGTCCTTCACCCACCACGCGCTCTTGACGAGGTTGGCGAGCTGCTCGGATACGGAATCCGCAAAGCTCTCGGGGTAGCCGGTGTTGTAAAGGTTATCGGAGAAGCTGCGCACGGAGGTGAGGATATATTCGCGGTTCTCACGCATAAAGTCCGTCACTCCGACTGAATCGGTGAAATAGTTTTCGTACACATGGCCGACTTCTCTGCCCGACGCGCTGACGAGGTTCGGAAAATACCACGCA
>JBJFHS010000131.1:0-3862 GCA_051893885.1 Eubacteriales bacterium | reverse complement strand
CGACGAAATCAAAACGGATGAAACAGAAAGTGGTATATAAATTATGGAAGAAAAACAGGAAATGACGTTTGAAACAGCTATCGCAAGACTCGAGGAGATTGTGCGTATGCTGGAGAGCGGAAACGCGCCGCTTGATAAGTCACTCGCTATGTTCGAGGAGGGCGTCTCACTTGTAAAACTCTGCAATTCGCGCCTCGACAACGCCGAGCAGAAGGTGAAAATGCTCACTCTCGGCGAAAATGGGACTCTCGTTGAAACCGATATGACAAACCCGAAGTAATAATCCGAAAGGCATAAAAATGGAAAATAACACCAAAAGCTTAGTCGAGGCAGCACTCAGCAAAGCCGCAGCCAAAATCGAAAAAGCTCTCGAGGAATATCTCTCCGAAAGCGCGATAGGTACAACGGTTACAGCTGACGCGATGCGTTATTCCACACTCGGCGGCGGAAAGAGAATCAGGGCGTTCCTTGTTCTTGAGTTCTGCAAACTGTTCGGAGGACGCGAAGAAGCCGCAATCCCGTATGCCTGCGCTCTTGAGTGCCTGCACGCATATTCACTCATCCACGATGACCTGCCGTGTATGGATGATGATGAGTTGAGGCGCGGAAAACCCTCGTGCCATGTAAAATTCGGAGAGGCAGAGGCACTTCTTGCAGGCGACGGACTTCTCACATGCGCATTCGAGCTCTGTGCTTCAAACCAGTATGTGTCGCATAAGTCCGTAAGGCTTGCCGTAGCCGAGCTTTCGCATGAGGCGGGAATCATCGGCATGGTTGGCGGTCAGACACTCGACCTCTCAAACGACGTAAACAGCTACTCAGACCTCAAAAAAATCTATGCACAAAAGACCGGTGCGCTTATCACGGCTGCGTGCCTTCTCGGATATTTTGCCGCAGTCGACAAGCCGGTTCAAAGAGATATTGAAAATCTGAAGCTGTACGCATCATCTGTCGGGCTTGCATTCCAGATTCACGACGATATTCTCGATGTAAAAAGCACAACAGAGGTTCTCGGCAAGGAAGTCGGAAGCGATGCAAAGAACAACAAAAAAACAGTACTCGCTTTTCTCGGCATGAACGAGGCAGAGGAAGAAGAAGCTCTGCTTACGCTTTTATCAGTTGAAGCAGTTTCGGAATATGCCGGAAGCGATATCCTCTGTCGGCTTGCTGTCTGGCTTATGTCGCGCAAAAAATGAGACTTGACGTATATCTCAGCCGAAAAGGGATGGCAAAAAGCCGAACAAGAGCCGCTGAGCTTATAGAAAACGGTTGCGTCGAGCTTTGCGGAAGAGCTGTTACAAAGCCCTCCTTTGAAGTTGACGAAAACGAAACCGGAATCACCGTCAATGAACAGCTGCGATACGTCGGACGGGGAGGACTGAAGCTCGAGGGAGCCTTGAAATTCTTCGGTATAGACGTAAGCGGACTTGTTTGTGCGGATATCGGCGCGTCGACCGGCGGATTTACGGACTGCCTGCTTCAGCACGGAGCTGCCCATGTTTTCGCGGTCGATGCGGGGCATTCACAGCTCGATATAAAACTGCTGTACGACGAGCGTGTTACAAATATAGAAGGATGTAACGCGAGGTATCTCGACGAAAGCGTAATCTCTGAAAAATGCAGTCTCGCCGTGTGCGACCTGTCGTTCATTTCACAGACGCTCGTGATTCCCGCGATTACAAAAATCCTGACCGGCGACGGAAAACTGATATCGCTCGTCAAGCCACAGTTCGAGTGCGGCAGAGAAGCTCTCGGAAAAAACGGCGTGGTAAAGGATAAAAAACAGCACGTTGCCGCAATACGCAGGGTGATAATGTGTATGCGTGAAAACGGTTTGAATCCGAGAGGTATAATGCAGTCTCCGATAAAGGGAGGCGACGGAAACACCGAATTTCTCATTTTCGCCGCAATTTCTGACATTACAATGCCCGGAGGAGATACATTGACCGAAAATGATATAAGGGAGGCAGTGCGTGAATAAACTCGAAAATCTCATACTGATTCCCAACACTACAAAAATAATCGAACCGCTGCACCTGAAAGCTCTTTTGTCGCACTTGAAGTCGCTCGGGTGCAAAATCGGTGTGTTTTCTGCCGATATCGAAACACTGGCTGAATGCGGCGACGAAATAAACGAAATCAAAACAATATCGGAGACGGATAAATACGACGCAGCTGTGGTTCTCGGCGGAGACGGCTCGATTATTGAAGCGTCACACCGTCTGCTCGGCAAAAAAATCCCGATTATCGGAATAAATTTCGGTCATGTCGGATTTCTGACCGAGCTTGAAGCGAGCGAAATCACCGATATCGGAAAGGCAGTCCTCGGAAATTACACCCTTGAAAGGCGGATAATGCTCGACGCTGATGTGTTCGACGAGTGCGGCGGATTAAAGAACAGCTTCACAGTCCTGAACGACGTGGTTATAACAAACGGCCCCATCGCACGGCTGATCTCTTTCGATATATACTGCGACGGAATCAAAACGGAATCCTGCCGCGCCGACGGGATGATAGCCGCCACACCTACCGGTTCAACCGCGTATTCACTCTCAGCAGGCGGGCCGGTGCTTGACCCATCTCTCGAGTGCATCTGCCTGACGCCGATCTGTCCGCACACGCTGTCCTCCCGACCGCTGATCTTTCACGCCGGAACAGAGATAAAAATCTCCGGAATAAAGAGCAACAATTCATCGGTTTACCTGAATGCCGACGGACGTGACGCGACACAGCTTTTCGACGGATACTCGGTGAGAATCAAACGCTCGGTTAACGAAACCACACTTATCAGAATCAAGGAGCGCGGATTTATCGGCGTTCTTCACTCAAAGCTGTCCGAAAATTAATTTAAGTCAATAAAACCAACTATAACATTAGCCAGACTGAGGTTGAAAGGAAAAAAATGAAAGTTAAAAGACACAATAAAATCCTCGAAATCATCGAAAACAACAACATTGAAACACAGGAAGAGCTTATAGATAAGCTGAAATTAGCCGGATTTGATGTTACTCAGGCGACGGTTTCAAGGGATATCAGAGAGCTCAAGCTTCTCAAGCAGATGTCCGACATGGGCACGTACAAATATGTAGTTCCGAAAAACAACACAGGCGAAAATCAGCACGTTTACAGCCGCGCACTTGCCAGCTCGATAAAATCCGTGGACTGTGCCTATAACGATATCGTTATAAAAACCTATCCCGGAATGGCTACAGCAGTCGCAGCGGGTGTTGACTCACTCCACGAAACCGATATTCTCGGATGTGTTGCCGGCGACGACTGTATCATCATTGTGACGCGGGATACCGATTCTGCTGTCGCTATTGCTCACAGAATAACAAAGCTGATCAATTCATGAAATCATGCTGTGGAATCTGTTTATCGAAAATATAGCTGTCGCGAAACGGCTTGAGATAAACTTTCGTGACGGCTTTACTGTAATAACAGGGCAGACCGGTGCGGGAAAATCCATAATAATTGACAGTCTGCTCCTTTTGTGCGGGGCAAAAAACGGGCGTGAGCTTATCAGAACGGGTGAAAACCGCGCGTTTGTTTCCGCAATTTTTTCGTGCTCTGACGAAATCGGACGCCGGCTTGACGAAATCGGCTATCCGCCCGACGAAAACGGTGAGATAACGCTGTCTCGCCAGATCAATGCAGACGGACGCTCAACCGCGAAAATCAACAACCGCACCGTTCCGCTTTCGGCTCTGCGTGAGGTTTCGCCCATGCTCATCGGAATCCAGACCCAGAGTGAAAAAAGTGCCTT
The DNA here is from genome assembly GCA_051893885.1 of Eubacteriales bacterium. GTDB lineage: Bacteria > Bacillota > Clostridia > Oscillospirales > CAG-272 > UMGS1696. The sequence continues at coordinate 96 of JBJFHS010000131.1, read as the reverse complement.
CGCCGATAAAGCCGTATATCCGTCAATCCTCGACAGCTTTTCTGAGGACGGAGCGGAAATGGCTGAGTATTCACTTCATTACAGCCGGCTCGTTTC
>JBJFHS010000130.1:0-3865 GCA_051893885.1 Eubacteriales bacterium | reverse complement strand
CAAGCGGGTACAGAACCTTTGAGGAGCAGCAGGACATTTACGCGGGCTATGTTGCGTCAAACGGCGCGGATTATGCAAAGGCTTATGTGGCTGACCCGGGATACAGCGAGCACCACACCGGACTTGCCTGCGACCTCACATTCTACACCTCGGAGGGATATTCCGTTCCGATTTCCGAGCATGAGTACGGCTACTGGCTCGGTGAAAACTGTATGAGAGAGGGATTTATCAGACGTTATCCCGAAGACAAAGCCGACATCACTAAAATCAGCTACGAGGCATGGCACTTCAGATACGTCGGAATTCCGCACGCCTACGCAATCACATCGCTCGGATACTGCCTTGAGGAATATATCGACTACGTCCGCGGCTTTACCTCCGACACAAAAATGATGCATATCACAAGCGACATGAAGGTCGAAACTGTCGAGGTATCGTCAATAGCTGAAACCGGCGTGGAGGGCGGATGGCTTGTGTATTTTGTTCCCGCCTCGGACGGAGACAAAACCGATATCCCCGTGCTGCGCGGAAACAGATATGAGAATTATGAAATCTCAGGAAACAACTCCGACGGATTTATCGTAACCGTGACCCTCGGCTGAAAAAATAATTGACAAAATATTGAAAATAATGTTCGTGGCAAAAACTTTCACAATTCAACTAACATTTCATGCGTTATCAAATTTCCGTCACATTGAAGGAATATAATATAGCCAGCAAAGGAAAGAAAGACAAAATCCAAAAGCTATAAAATATTTTAACATAGATGAAATTAAAGAAAGGTGAATGTTATGAAAGAATTTGATATGAACAACCAGAACGAAATGAATAATCAGACCTCTGATAACCTTAATAATAATTATCAGAATTCCGAATCCGACAACGCACGGAATGACGCGAACAACGTAAACATTCCCGGGACGGACAACAATGTGAACACCGCAAACGCTGCTCCGGCTGAAAATCCGAACGAGCCGAAGACCGTTGACAACAGCTACCGCAGAGAAGCTCCTTTCGCTAATTCGGAAAATCCGTACTTCAAGGGATATGGCGACTACAGACAGACCGGTGCCGGAGAGCAGAATCCTCAGACAGGCACAAATTCAATTCCCCCTCAGCAGAATTCTCAGCCCCAGTATACAAGCCGCGGATACGGATACGGCGGAAATAACTACAGCAATAATCAGTATCAGCAGAACAATAACCAGTATTCAAACCAGTACAACCACACATACAACGCGCCGCGACAGGAACAGGGTCAGATTTCCTATACTCCCACTCCGTCAAAAGTTAAGAAGGAAAAGAAATCAAAGCCCGTCTCACGCGGAGTTCTGGCTGCGGTTCTGGCTCTCACAATAGTCCTCTCGGGATGCGTCGGATTCGGCGGTGCAATGCTTGCAAACAGCATCAGCTCATCCAGACAGGAAGTTGCAGTTGATAATCAGTCAGGCAGCTCAAACTCCGTAAGCACCTCGGGAAACGCATCCGGTGCAGGCGAAAACATCGTGATTTACAGAAATGTGGACGACGTTGACACCTCCACAGGTATGTCGCAGAACGGAACATACAGCTACGCTGAGGTTTCGGCAATCGTCAAGGACACAGTGGTTGAGATCAACACCGAATTCACTTCAACCTCGCGCGGATGGTACAACTACGTTCAGCAGGGTGCCGGCTCCGGCGTTATCATCTCGACTGACGGTTATATTATCACGAACACCCACGTCATCACCGATGAAAGCACCGGCAGAGTTGCTGACAGCATCACTGTAAGACTTACAAACGGCGACGAATACGATGCGACTGTAAAGGGATACGACGCAGAGGCAGATATTGCAATAATCAAAATCGAGGCAAGCGGTCTGACTGCGGCTCAGTGCGGTGACAGCGACAAGCTCGCGGTAGGTGAGGAGCTCGTTATAGTCGGAAATCCTCTCGGTGAGCTGGGCGGCACGGTTACAAACGGCATCGTAAGCGCAACTCAGCGTGAAATCGAAGTAAACGGCGTTAAAATGTACCTCATCCAGACGAACGCTGCTGTCAACCCGGGCAACTCCGGCGGCGGTATGTTCAACATGAAGGGTCAGCTTGTCGGAATCGTCAACGCAAAGTCCAGCGGTACGGGAATTGAAGGCCTCGGATTCGCAATTCCGATCAACGAAGCTCTCGAAGTAACGGAACAGCTTCTCCAGTACGGCTATGTACGCGGCAAGACCATGATAGGCGTGACCTTCACTGAAGTAAGCTCCAATAATTTCTACTTCTACTACAATATTCAGGCCGGTGTTTACGTCGACTCCTGCACTGAGGGATACAACGACGACGTGCTCAAACCCGGTGACAGAGTTATTGCGGTGGACGGCAGCACGGTTTCCACAACATCGGATATTAAATCAATCGTGACAAGCGCGTCCGTCGGCGACAAGCTGAAATTCCAGATCGAGAGAAACGGCAAACTCATGGAGGTCGAGGTCGAATGCTTCGAGAAGGTGCCGGACAATCAGAACAGCATTGATTTCGACGAAAACGGCAAATAAGACGAAATTTTGCTTCTCTTATTGAAACTGAAAATAATTTGAATCATAACGCAATCGGGGATACTGAGGCTCTGCTCTTAAAGTACCCTCTTTTGCGTATATAAATGACAGAAAAGGTGAAGAATATGTATAAAATTCTTGTGGTCGACGACGAGGAAATGATACGGCGGCTGATCTCGAAATATGCCGTTTACGAGGGACACACCGTGACCGAAGCAGGGGACGGCATGGAGGCGATAAAGCTGTGCCGCGAGCAGGATTTCGATATCATGATAATCGATATAATGATGCCGGAGCTTGACGGTTTTTCGGCGTGCCGTGAAATACGGAAATTTTCGTCCATTCCGATTATCATGCTCTCCGCGAGAGGCGAGGAATACGACAAAATCAACGGATTTGAGCTTGGAATCGACGACTATGTTGTAAAACCGTTCTCTCCGAAAGAGCTTATGCTCAGAATCGACGCAGTGATGAAGCGCGCATCGGGAAGAATGAACCGGAAAAGCGAGCCGGAAAACAGAAACGAGGTCGTCGAATTCGCAGGCGGAGGTCTTAAAGCCGATCTGACCGCGAGAATCGTCTACATCGACGGAAAACGCGCCGACATGACTCCAAAAGAATACGATTTGTTCTTCTATATGATTAAAAACAAAAACATCGCCCTCACGAGGGACAAGCTCATCAGTGAGGTGTGGGGATATGACTATTTCGGAGACGACAGAACGCTCGACACGCACATCAAGCTGCTCAGAAAGAGTCTCGGCCCATACGCTGATTTCATAGTGACTCTGAGAGGAGTTGGATACCGTTTTGACCCGGACAGAAAATAAGGATAAAAAACAGAACAACAGAAAATTTTCGGGGCATAACCGCTCATTCAGCATGAGAAGGCGGCTGATTTTCGCGTTTCTTTTCTTCGGAGCGATTGTTCTGGCGGTGCTGTGGCTGTTTCAGACGGTGTGGCTCGACGATATCTACCGCAGCCTGAAGCTGAGAGACCTCGAAAAATGCGCGGCGGAGTTCAATGAGGCGGTGTCGGATTTCAGCGGCGACAGCTACACTGAGCTGAACGATGCGGCGGGTTCAATAGCCTCAAAAAGCGGAATCTGCATTTCGGTTTACGAGATAAACGACTTCGGCGCGGCGAAAAGCGGGGTAAAAATCATAGAACAGCACATGAACGCCTTCTGCTTTATCCACAACATCGGCTCGTCAAAGCTCCTCAACAGCCTTTATAAAAAAGCAGTGGCGGAAGGCGGAGAGGTGCTTGAATACGTCTCGCTTTCTTCGATTTTCTCACCCGGCAGCGACAGGGACGGCTCGGGGGA
>JBJFHS010000129.1:0-3879 GCA_051893885.1 Eubacteriales bacterium | reverse complement strand
TGTAGGAATCATTCCTGCGAGGTCTTTTTTTACGCTGAAAACCTTGCAGAATGCAAAAAAGCCCGTATTTACTTTCTAATACGGACTTTATTATATACTTTTGAATACCTGCAAGTTAAGAATATCTTAGTAGTTTATCATATTTACTGCATCGCAGAATGTTATGCCGTTTCTCATAAATCTCTTAAGCAAACTGAAGGCCTTGACAACGGGCATTCTGTCGCCTGATGCTGCACTGATATCAGCGAATTTGCATTTGTTTTTCTTAGCCATATCTTCCAGCTGGGAATTGAATACTGCGGGCTGAACACCGTTTGCATTTTCGCATACCGAGACGATCACAATCTCTGTGTGACGGTTTCTCTTTTTGATATTTTTTACGAGTGAATCGTATGCAGAAATGATTTCGGGTACTGATTTATAGCCCCTTTCAAGGTCGGTCTCTCCAAGCTGAAGGATGATTTTTTCCGGCTCAAGGCTTTCCGCACATCTGATTGAAAGGGCTTCAGCGTCGAAAACGGACAAATCTGTAAAGCTGCGGTTGTAAATATTGCAGTTTAAATCAAACGCCTGTCTGAGCTCGCCCACGGGGATTTCCTTTGCAAATGTCGAGCCGAACAGTACGATGCCGTCCTTTACTGCAAACTCATTGAGTCTGAGATATCCCTCCACTTCTCTTTCGTACACCTTTGGAATCACGGGGGGTTCCTCGGAAGCGACTGCATCAATGCCCTTGAATCTCACTGAACCGATGTTGACTGCAAAATTATTTCTTACAACACTTTCCATGATAATATTCTCCTTAATTATTATTCAATAATTATAATTCGGTAACCGGTGTAAATCTGATTCCGGTTGTTTTTTTGTCAAGGTGCTTGTTTCTGAAATAGATACCGATTCCGACAGTGACCATTATGATGTTAAGCACATAGAAGAACATTACATACCAGTGAACCGTTTCATACCACGGATGCGGTGCGTTTGCGGCGATCAGTGAGAATTTTCCGATGAATGCGAAGACATATCCGATCCAGATTAATAAGTAGAACGGAAGGCTTATTCCCTTGGCTGAGCGCGATCTCCACGCTTTGATGATATTGAGCGGCCATGATATTCCAAAACAGAAGACCATCATCATTTCCATTATGCTTGCAAAAGTATTCATTTTCATTTCTTCCTTTCGGCTTTTGTTGAGTATATTCTAACTCGCCCCGGAAGAAAAATCAATCATTTGAAACTTATCAACATTTTTCTGTATTTTGCCGTGAACATTACTTTCAAAAGTCAAAATACATTCGGTTTGCAGGGCCGGGCTATTTTCAAAAGTGATTTTGTGTGTTATAATATCGGTAAGAAACATATTGGAGAAGCGTTTTATGGCAAAGGATATTCATCAGAACAGATCGGCGGGCATTCAGCGCGAGATACTTCAGACCCTGCTGATACTTGTTTCGGTTATGACGGTACTTATATCAATAATCAGCATAGCAGTAAGCATATCTACCGACAGAAAGCGTCTCGATCAGAACCTTGAAAATGTCGCACAGACACTGGCGCAGTCGGAAATAATACGTCAGAGAGACAGCTCGGGCAGCGCTGCCGGTGAAAATATGATGGTAACATATCTTGACTCGCTGAAAAGCTCTCTTTCAAATATTGACGTTATCTCAATAATAAGCTCCGACAATTTCCGCATATATCACACCAATCACGAGCTTATCGGAACCGAATATGACGGAACCGTTCCGGATTTCAGCGGCGGAAATATTTTTTATGTTGCCTCCGACACGGGCCCATCGGGTTCACAGCGGCGTGCATATGCGGCAATTTATGATAACGACGGGAATTATGTGGGCTTTGTCCTCGCGGTCATGCTGTCGCAGAACATCCGGAAAATAGTGCTCAGCAATATTCTTGTGCATATTTTGTGTGCGGCAACGGTAATTGCCTTTGCGGTCGCATTGTCAAAGCAGCTGTCGGAGAGGATCAAAAAAATACTGAAGGGATATGAACCAGATATTTTCAGCGCTATGTTCACGGTGAGGGACAACGTCCTTGAAGCTCTCGAAGAAGGTCTTCTTGCATTTGACAACGAGGGCAGCATTGTCTATATGAACTGTTCCGCAAAGAAAATGCTTGACATAGATGACGGCATGAAAAGTGTTGCCAAAGCAATTCCCGATATTTCCGTAAACAGGATATTGTCCTCGGGTGAAAAATACAGCGGTCTTTCCATTCATTCCGACAACGGCTCCGACATTCTTGCCGATATAATACCGCTTTCCGAAAACGAAAAAACGAAGGGCGGGCTGTGTATTCTTCGGGACAGAACGGAATTCACCAAGCTGATGGAGGATCTTTCGGGAATAAAATACCTTGTGGAGTCAATGCGTGCGAACAACCACGATTTCATAAATAAGCTCCACGTTATTCTCGGACTGATGCAGATGAACAAGACCGCCGAAGCGTGTGAGTATATTGCCAACATCACGTCAATTCAGCAGAAGGTTATACATAATATAATGAAGAATATTGACGACCCGTCCATCGCGGCGCTTCTTATCGGAAAATATTCAAGGGCGGCGGAGCTTGATATCAAATTTTCGGTTGAAAGCGGAAGCAGACTTTCAAGGAGCGATATTTCACTTCCGGCGGGGGACTTGATTACGATTATCGGAAATCTCACGGAAAACGCGATGGATTCGCTCAACGAAAAAAACGAGCTCCCGAAGGAACTCTCGGTGGGTATTTACACCAAGCCCCATGCTATGATAATTACTGTTGACGACACAGGAAACGGCATCTCCCCCGAAAATACAGAGAAAATCTTTGAGTACGGATATTCCACCAAAGGAGAGGGGCGGGGAACCGGACTTCATCTGGTCAGACAGCTTATTGAAAAACACAACGGCACCATTTCGGTGGAATCCGAGCCGGGTATAGGTACATCATTCACCGTAACGCTTACCGATGAAAGGGGAAACACAGATGTATGAAGTCATGATAGTTGAAGACGATCCAATGGTCGCGATGATAAACAAGCAATATGTAACCGAGAACAGGCATTTCCACGTTTCCTGCGTCTGTCGTGACGGAGACCGGGCTCTGCAGCTTTTATGTGAAAACACGGTTCATCTTGTTATTCTTGATGTATATATGCCGAAAACAAACGGGCTTGAGCTTCTGAGAAAAATCCGGGAAAAAAATCTGCCGGTGTCCGTAATAATGGTAACGGCCGCGAATGACAGTGCCGCAATTGAAGAAGCGATGCGCCTCGGAGTAGTGGATTATCTTGTGAAGCCGTTTTCGAGCGCAAGATTTCAGCGTGCACTGGAAACATTTATAAGCAGGCAGGACGCATTTCACGATCTGGAGTCATTCAGTCAGCAGCATATTGACGCCATCATGAACAGGGCATCATCGGCATCGTCCGAGCAGCTGCCCAAAGGAATTCAGGATCAGACTCTCGAAACCATAAAAAACTTTCTCGAACTCAACCCCGGAACCGACCTGACCGGCGAAGAAATTGCAGACAAGGTCGGTCTGTCCCGTGTAACGGTAAAACGATACGTGAACTATCTTCTCGAAAAAGGCGTAATCGTCGGAAACATGAACTACGAAACAGGCGGCAGGCCCTGCATGGTTTACAGGCTAAACAAGTAAACGTGAGTGCGAGGGGGGAGACGAGGGGACGCGGGGGAGACGGGACGCTTCTTGTAAGAAGCTTGGCAAGAACTTCAATCGGTTTTTATCATTTATCGTGAACTGCGAGGGTAGCGTAATCACTTCGGACTGGTCAGCTGGCCTCGCGGCTTGATTTAAAAATCCTCGACCTCAGAAAGGGTGGAGCGAGCTCGCAGGGACCGCCGAGACCCTGCT
>JBJFHS010000128.1:0-15546 GCA_051893885.1 Eubacteriales bacterium | reverse complement strand
AAACAAGAAAACAACCAATGCACAGACGGAAAAAAATGACACTGAGGTTTCCTCGATGGCTGACGAATCTCTTCCGCGCTTTGCTTCCCCCGTCAGCGGAATTGTGATAAAGGATTACTCCGACAACGTTCCTGTGTTCTCATACACTATGAACGACTACAGAGTTCACAACGGACTTGACTTTGCGGCGTCTGTCGGAACTCCCGTTTTCGCCGCAGCCGACGGAATGGTGTGCGAGATGGTTGACGACCCGATGATGGGCATCTGCGTTTCGCTCAGTCACTCCGGCGGCGCGGTAACAAAGTACAAGGGTCTCTCCGAGGAATCCATGAATATGCTGAGTGTCGGTGATGCCGTTTCCTGCGGTCAGGTTATCGGCTCTGCGGGCGACACTGCACTGATCGAGAGCGCGGAGGAAAATCACGTCCACTTTGAGCTGAGCGTAAACGGAGAGGCGCAGAACCCCGCGGACTATTTCCCCGTGACGTATTTATCCGACCTGACCGAGGACTGACGTTCATCGGATTAAAGCTCAATCAAAAACTGCCCGGGACTCAGGGTGGTATCCGTAAAAACAGTTTACATCCGTACCGTTTTGATACGGATGTTTTTCTGTTTGTTTCAAATGTATTCAATCAGTCCTTTTTATCCGGAATAAAGACAATTACCGCACCTACAATGCCAATGATTGAAAATATTGCTGACCATCTAAGGCTTAGATCAAAAAACGGTTCATTTCCATATCCAATCATCAAAAGAATGCTGATTAAAATCAAAGCAATTCCCTGCAGCTGTTTTTTCATAGAGCAGCCTCCTTTTCTGAGACAAATTTTCCTCATGTTTCAGAGTACTAAATAATATTATTAATCAAGTATATCACAAAATGTATGCCGTGTCAAATTATGGTACATTCTTATTAATAATATTCCTCTTGATTTGACGTGCGTAGTATGTTATGATTAAAACAAAAAATTGTCGCTTCGGATAGTATAATAGTGATAAATGATACTCTCAATCGAAAGGATGCCGAATGAAAAAACGCTTGCTGCTGCTTTTTGCCCTCGCGGCTGTAATTTTAATTTCCGTTACATCATGCTTCAGAGAGGACTACGACATGACAAACAAGGCTATGACGGCTGACGAAGGTGCAAACGAGCTCAGACACATCATCAATCCCGATTCCGAGGTGCGCGGGGTGTGGATCGCCTCGGTTTACAACATCGACTACCCATCCCGGACAGACCTGAGTGCGGAGGAGCTGAAAGCCGAGCTCGACTCAATACTCGACACCTGTGAGAAAAACCGGCTCAATACCATATTCTTCCAGGTGAGACCGTCGTGCGATGCGCTTTACGAAAGTGAAATGTTCCCCGTGTCGGAGTATATCTCCACAAACGGTGAGCTCGTTTTTGACCCGCTCGGATACCTTGTAACTGAGGCTCATCAGCGGAATATTTACGTCCACGCATGGGTCAATCCGCTGAGAGTAACCATGAATTCGCACGACATCGACTCGCTCGACGACAAAAGCCCCGCAAAACAGCACCCCGAATGGACTGTAGCGTACGACGACGGAAAGCTGTATCTCAACGCCGGAATTCCGGAGGTCTGCACTCTCATTTCAGACGGCGTGCGTGAAATCGTCTCGAAATATGACGTGGACGGCGTGGTTTTCGACGACTATTTCTACCCATATCCAGTTTACGACGACAGCGGAAAGCGAATTGAGTTTGACGACGCGGAGGAATACGAAAAATACGGCGCGGGATACGACAATATAGCTGACTGGCGGCGCGGCAACATCAACAGGATAATAAAATCCGTCTATGATACCGTTCACGAGACCGACCCGGAGTGCGTTTTCGGCGTATCTCCATTTGCAATCTGGCAGAATAACGACGGTCAGAACGGCGGAAGCAACACAAACGGCTTTGAAGGCTACAATTCGCTCTACTGTGACGCGCTCGCATGGATTGACGGGGGATACATAGACTACATTTCCCCGCAGATTTACTGGACGTTTGACAACGCTTCTTCAGCCTTTGACGTGGTTGCACGCTGGTGGAACACAGTGCTCGACGGAAGCGACGTAAAGCTGTATGTATCGCACGCCTCCTACAGATACGAAGACGGAAACTGGGAAAAACCCGAGGGTCAGCTATCGGAGCAGATTTCGTTCGCGCGGAGTGAAAAGGCATACCGCGGAAGCATATTTTACGGCTACGACGAGATAAACCGCAACATCAACGGCGCCTCCGACGAGCTGATTAACTCCTTCAGGGACGAGATAATCTACACGGAGATCCAGTCGAATTCGCAGGATGTCGTTATTACCTCTCCGCTCTCGGGCTCGACAATGACATCGGACAAAACCTACATCATGGGCTCGTCAGACCCGTACTACATTCTCACAGTGAACGGTGAGAGAGTCGGGCGGACAAAAAGCGGACTTTTCAGCCTCTATGTGACGCTTGAGGAGGGAGAGAACGTGTTTGTGTTTGAGCAGAACGGCAAGCAGTACGAATATACGCTTATCTACAGCACCGACACCGCTCAGACTCAGCCGAAGGAGGAAGAACCGCTCTCGCTCGACCACCTCTCGATAGTGAACACCTATCCGACGAAGGATGTTGCGACGCGGGGAGAATCGGTTTACGTCTCGTGCGTTGCTCCGGCAGGTGCGAAAGTTACGGTTAATATCGGCGGTGTCGAAACCGAGCTTGAGCAGGCTGAGGTGAAGAAATACGCCTCACAGGGGTATACAGGTGTGCTGTACAGCGGAAACGCAAAGCTGCCCGAGGCGGATGACGGCGAAATTTACGACTGCGGTGAGATGACATTCACGCTGAGCCACCGGGACGGCACTGCAGAGGCAAACGGAGTCAGAATTCGCGCTATGGGGGAGGACGCCTTTATCTGCGTTCGGGTGAATGAAGACTACACAGAGCTGAAAATCACGGAAAACAGCTCGTACTACAACGACTACACCGTACAGTCCGCGGGGATGACCGACCTCGCCGTATCACAGGCAAACGGATTTTACAAGCTCAGAATGGGCGGATATGTCCCGGTGGGCGGCGTGACGGAATGTGACGACATATCGGAGGACGAGCTGTCAGAAATTACCTCGGCAAAGGTTACAAATGCCGGAAGCACAACGGAATTCGCGCTCGGGTGCACCGACAAGCCCGCTTACAACGGCTGCATCGACGAAAGCGGGAGATTTGTTATAACATTATATAATGTAGACTCTTACACTGCTCCCGAGGCTGTGATTGAAAAGAACCCGCTTCTCAGGTCGGGCGAGGTAGTGCGGCTGGAAGGAAAGGTGCGCTATTCATTTGAGCTTTACGCGGTTGAAAATTTCTACGGCTTCGATTTGTACTACACCGACGGGGCAATTGTCGTTTCACTTAAAAATCCGATATCAATCGACGCTTCGTCCGAAACACCGCTCGACGGAATCAGAATCGTGCTTGACGCGGGACACGGAGGTGAGGACAGAGGAGCAGCCGGTGCCGTAAGTGACCTGAACGAAAAGGATTTGAACCTTGTGGTGACTCTCAGGGCGGCGCAGAAGCTCGGAGAACTCGGCGCGGAAATAATACTGACCCGGGACAGCGACACAACTCTCGACATCTATTCGCGTATGGCGCTTCTCGAGGAGCTTGAGCCCGATTTGTGCGTGTCGATTCATCAGAACTCTATGGGATACACGTCCGACATAACCCGTGTGCGCGGAACTCTCGCTCTGTGGTGCATGGACAGCGGTGCTATGCTGGCGGATTCGATTGGTGCATCCGTTTCTTCCGCGCTCGGCAGGTATTACAGGGGTGCGCAGTATCAGATGCTCGCAATGTGCCGAAACCCGAAATTCCCCCAGACCCTGATCGAGCTCGGCTTCATTACGTGTGTGGAGGAGTATGAGCAGCTTCTGTATGAGGATGGAATCGAAAAGGCTGCCGGCGGAATCTGTGACGGAATTCTTGACTGGTTCAGCCGTATGTCCGAATACGCGGTTTTATAAACAGTCTGCATTTCAGTGTGATATTTTATAATTTTATTATATTTTTTTGAATTCAGTATTATTTTTGTAACGATTTATTTAAGATTCATGATGATTTTTCACATTTTTGATACTTTTTTTCATTTATCAGATTTTTTATCATTGACATTAAAATCATTTTATGCTATAATACATCCAAACAAATCCGACACTATTCGATTTGTTTTAATTTCATTTTTTATGAGGTAGAAGTATGAAAAAATTCCTCTCAATTCTTCTCTCCGCACTTGTTACCATTTCTCTCGCAGCAATGGTAAGTGCTGAAGATCCCACAGAAGCGCCCTATCTCGACGCTCCCAACATGGACATGGTTGCTAACTCCGGTGCCGGCTACGCTACACTCGAAGAAGCTGCTGCATCCATCGGCAAGACTCCCCTTCTCCTTCCCACATTCGTTGTAGGTTCTTCCGGTAACAACAACGAAGGTCCTGAAATGCTCTGGGATAACGACACTGCCACAAAGTTCTGCACCGGCACATTCCCGACACAGTCCATCGCTAAGTTCGAAACTCCCGTAACTGTTGACGGTGTCATCATGGCTACCGCTAACGACAACTCCTCCTACAACAACCGTTCTCCTTTCGAGTGGACCGTTTTCGTATCCTCTGACGGTGAAAACTGGACCGCTATCGCATACGGCGACGACACATTCTTCGAAGAAACAGACTTCACATACTATGCTGCAGCTGTTACACCCGTTGAAAACGTTACATACGTTTACTTCCAGTCCGAAGGCGCTCTCTCCGGATGCTTCCAGGTTTCCGAACTCGTTCTGACAGGTTCCGGCCTTGACGCTGCTCCTGCTGAAGAAGCTCCCGCTGAAACAGAGGCTCCCGCTGAAGAAGCTCCTGCTGAAACAGAGGCTCCCGCTGAAGAAGCTCCCGCTGAAACAGAGGCTCCTGCTGAAGAAGTTGTAGACGCTCCCGCTGAAGAAACTGTAGAAGCTCCCGCAACAACAGCTCCTCAGACATTCGACTTCGGTATCATCGCTGCTGCTGCTGCAGTTGTATCCCTCGCCGGCTACGCTGTTGCAAAAAAGCACTAAGCTTAAACTTGATTGATAACTGAATCAATTTAACAAAATCAGAGCTTGTGGTTTTTGCCATGAGCTCTTTTTGTATTCTGATATAAAAAACGGAGCGATACCGGGAAAATAATCCGGCTGCATCGCTCCGATATTTTATTATCTTGAATTATTCGATGGGTTCAAAGTCGGCTGCTCCGTGTTTGCAGAGAGGACAGATGAAATCCTCGGGAAGCTCGTCGCCCTCGTAAACATAGCCGCAGATTTTGCAGACGAAGCCCTTCTTGCCCTTTGTCTCCGGCTTCGGCTTGACGTTGTTCTGGTAGTAGGTGTAGGTCATTGTCTCGCGGTCGGAAACAACTCTCGACTCTGTTACGGTGCAGATGAACATTCCGTGTGTGTCAAGGTCCACATATGACTCAACCTTGAGCGACATGAACGAGTTGATGTACTTCGGCAGGAATACAAGTCCGTTGTCGCTTCTGAAATTGTTGATGTCTGCCTCGCAGTTCGCGAATTTGTCGACGTTTCTGCCGCTCTGGAATCCGAAGTTCTGGAAAACGGAGAACGGCGCTTCGGTTGAAAGGCAGTTCACGTTCATGATGCCGGTCTGTTTAATAACGTGATGCGAGTAGTTGGACTTGTTTATTGTCACGGCAATGCGGTTCGGAGTGTTTGTAACCTGAGAAACAGTGTTGACGATCAGGCCGTTGTCGCGCTTTCCGTCGTTTGATGTGACAACGTAGAGTCCGTAGCCGATGTTGAACAGTGCAGTGAGGTCGTTCTTGTTTGCCTTCTCGGACGACTGTGCGATATATTCGCGGCAGAGCTCGCCGGAGAGTGTCTCAAGCTGTTCCCTGTTCTCCTCGCTGATTGCGGACTTGATTTTAACAACCGGTTCCACATACGTAATATTCTTTGAGAACTCGAGCATACCCTTCATGACCTTCGCTGCCATAGGAGCCCATGTTCCGTTTTCGATGAATGCCACGGTGCGGTTCTGGAAGTTTCTTGCGGTGAGATGGTCGATGAACTCCTTCATGAACGGGAAAATTTCGGAGTTGTAGGTAGTTGTCGCGAGCACTAACTTGTTGTAGCGGAACGCGTCTGCCACTGCTTCTGCCATGTCGCACCTTGCAAGGTCGTGAACCACAACTTTCGGGCATCCCTTTTCCTTGAGCTTGTCCGCAAGAGTTTCGGCAGCGCGCTTTGTGTTTCCGTAAACCGATGTGTAGGCGACAACAATTCCCTCGTCCTCCGGCATATAAGACGACCATGTGAAGTATTTGAGGATATAGTAGTCAAGGTTGTCGGTGAGAATCGGGCCGTGGAGAGGCAGAATTTTGGCGATGTCGAGTTTTGCAGCCTTTTTGAGGAGAGCCTGAACCTGCGTGCCGTATTTTCCGACGATTCCGATGTAATAGCGTCTCGCCTCGTCAGCCCATGTCGCGGTGTCGCCATAGAAGCCGTCGTCGAGAGAGCCGAACTTGCCGAAGCCGTCCGCGGAGAACAGGAGCTTTTCAAAGCTGTCGTACGTCACCATAACCTCCGGCCAGTGAACCATCGGCGCGAAGACAAAGGTAAGGCTGTGCTTGCCGAGTGAAAGTGTGTCACCGTCTGCTACAACAACGCGGCGGCCCTCAAAATCCGTTCCGAAGAACTGCTTCATCATGTTGAAGGTCTTTACGTTCGCCACAATTTCCGCGTCGGGATAAGTCTTTGCGAAATTCATGATGTTAGCGGAGTGGTCGGGCTCCATATGCTGAACGATGAGGTAATCGGGCTTTCTGTTACCCAGAATTTCAGCGATATTGTCAAGCCACTCGTGGGTGAAGCGGATGTCAACGGTGTCGAAAACCGCGATTTTTTCATCCATTACCACGTAGGAATTGTACGACATACCATTCGGAACGACGTACTGACCCTCAAAAAGGTCGACTGCATGGTCGTTCACGCCGGCATAAAATACGGAATCAGTAATTTTTTTCATTTATAGCCTCCGATATATTTATAATTTATTTATGACAAACTCATTTTTGCTGTAGTCGATAAGACCTTCCTTTTTCATCCGCGACAGCTCGGCAGACATCGCGCTTCTGTCCACTCCGAGGTAATCCGCAAGCTCCTGCCGGTTCATCGGTATTTTAAACGGCTTTCCGCGCTCCTTCTCGTTTACTGCGAGGTACGAGGTCAGCTTTTTCCGCATTGTCCGCTGAGACATATGACAGGTTTTCCAGATGAGGGAGGTGTTCTTGCGTGAAAGCTCGAGGAGTGCGTTGCAGACAATCTTGCGGTGGGCGGTGCAGTGCTTTTCACATTCGGAGAGAAGCCGGTTTGCATCCATCATAAGCGTTTCACAGTTCTTTTCGGCGTAAATGTAGGTCTCGGGCGTATTGACAGCTCCATCACAGATTGCGCTCGACAGGCCGAACATACCGCCTTCTTCCACAACGGTAAGTATGAATTTAT
The DNA here is from genome assembly GCA_051893885.1 of Eubacteriales bacterium. Lineage (GTDB taxonomy): Bacteria > Bacillota > Clostridia > Oscillospirales > CAG-272 > UMGS1696. Next base: position 7,987 of record JBJFHS010000128.1, on the reverse strand, counting down.
TTCCGTCACCGTCGAGCCATGCGACAGTCACGCTTCCCGACAGCACGATGCCGACTCGCTTGAATTTTGCACCGGGCTTTGATATAAATTCACCGCTGTCGTATTTGCAGACAAGAGCGCCGGTACACTCGATCACCCGCTCGATTTCGTCCTCGGTCATACCGGCAAACATTTCAGACTTCGCGGCATATTCCAGCAGCGACAATTGCCCCCCTCCTTTCGCCGTTTGTATATGAGAATAATCATTATTTTTATTATATCCTCAAAATCCGCGGTTGTCAAGAACATATTATAAATATAATGAAAATTCCGCATATTTTCCGTTGTATTTACAACAATAATGCGGAATTTTATGATTCAATTGTCAGCCGTGGAAAATATTTGTATTCACTCCTCAGGCGGAACATATCCTTCGGGGTATTCAAAATTCATCATTGTAATGAAAAGGTCGCGGTGGTATTCGTATTTGCGCTCAGCCTTCTTTTTGCCCGTGAAAGCAGACATTGTCGAAAGGCGCCGGAGAGCTATGACCGCGTCGTCGGGGAAAATTTTTGCGGAGTCATAGAATTTGCACAGCTTAGTCTCGCAGAAACGCACTCCGTAGCCGTCTATCGCACCCTCGGGAAGCTCGTCCCCGAACAGCTCCGACAGCGGCAGAAATCCACCCTCAGCCGCGACAGCTTTGTACTGATCCTCCGCCAGAATGCAGATAACCGACTCTCCGCCGAAAATCTCATAGGTGAACCGCTCGCTGACCTGCTTGTTCGAGAGCAGATTGATCGAAACTTCCTCGCCGCTTTCCTTTGCCTCCTCAAGGTATTCGTTGACCTGATTCTCGCTCATGAACACCATATCGTTCAGCTGGACGTATTTTTTGCCGTCACCGTTGTAATCGGGTATCATCGACTGCAATACCTCGCAGAAGGCTTTGTTCTGATTCGGAGTAATGTACTGCGGACCGCCGTAGATTATGTTTATATCGGGGTTCTGCCTTGAAACGAACTGCGCCGTCGCCACAATGATAATGAACGCAAACGCCGCAATCATGATGATCCTGAATTTGTAGTGATACCAGAAATTGGCAAGCTTGTCGACTTTGACCTCCTCCTGCTCCTCCTCCTTCGCATCCTCACCGAGCGCCTTCAGTCTCTTTGCGGCAATAGATTCCGGCTCTTCTTCGCGCGAAGTGTTTTCATCCTTCCGGTTTTTATCGTCCATCAGTTTTCCACGCACCTTTCTGTATTGCTGAATAATGAATAACAATTTTTCGGTTAAATAACAATTATCACATATGATTATAACAAATGATGATAAACATTACAAGATAATTGTGTTACTTTTTTTCTTTTTAAGCAAATTTATAAATTGACTTTGGAGGATAAATGGAGTATAATGTAACATAGAAAAATTTTAATAAACATCGGGAGAATGCGCATGGAGGAAAAATACACCATCGGAATAGATTTCGGCACACTGTCCGCCCGTGCCCTGCTTGTGCGTGTCTCCGACGGATGTGAAACAGCTGAGGCGGTATGCGAATACTCACACGGAGTTATGGATGAATTTCTTGACGCTCCGGATGAAACAAGGATACCTCTGCCGGACAGCTGGGCTCTCGAGCATCCCGAGGACTACCTCGACGCTCTCTCATCCGTCATACGCGATGTGCTCGCCAAAAGCGGAGTTCAGCCGTCGTCGGTTGTAGGACTCGGAATTGACTTCACTATCTGCACGCTGATGCCGGTTTACGCCGACAAAACTCCGCTGTGCTTTGACCCCGCATTCGCCTCGAATCCGTATGCCTACGTGAAGCTGTGGAAGGACCACTCCTCCTCGGCCTACGCGGAAAGAATGACCGAAATCGCAAAGCGGCGCGGCGAGAACTGGCTCTCACTCTATGGCGGTCAGATTCAAAGCGAGTGGATGTTTCCCAAAATCTGGCAGATTCTCGAAGAAGCTCCCGAGGTCTACATGGCGGCGGACTTTTTCATTGAGGCAGGCGACTGGATAACGTGGCTTCTCACGGGAAATCAGACGAGGTCGTCGGCAGTCGCGGGCTTCAAGTCAATGTTTGTCGACGGAAAATATCCGGACAAAAGCTTCTTCCGCGCGCTTGACCCGAGAATGGAGAACATCGCGGAGGAAAAGCTCGGCTTCGGAAAAGTCAGAATGCTCTCCGTCGGCTCACTTGCGGGGAGAATTACAGAGAGCGCGGCAAAGCTCACCGGTCTTGAGGTCGGATGTGCAGTCTGCGTCAATTCCGCCGATGCCCACGCCGCAGTTCCGGCCGCTAAGATAACCGAACCCGGCAAAATGCTGATGGTTCTCGGAACTTCAACCTGCACAATGCTGCTCGGGGAGGAGAGAAATACCGTTCCGGGAATCTGCGGTGTCGTAAATGACGGATTTCTCCCGGGGATGTACGGTTACGAGGCCGGTCAGTGCTGTGTCGGAGACCATTTCGCGTGGTTTGCGGACAATTTCACACCGGCGGAGTACAAAAAAGAGGCGGAAGAGCGCGGAATAACACCGCTCAGGCTGCTGGTCGAGAAAATGTCACGGCTGAATCCGGGCGAAAGCGGACTGCTCGCACTCGACTGGTGGAACGGAAACCGCAGCATCCTCGTCGATTCGGATTTGTCGGGGCTGTTTATCGGCATGAATCTTTCGACAAAGCCAGAGGAAATGTTCCGCGCGCTGATTGAGGCAACCGCATTCGGATGCAGGGCGGTCATCGAAAACTACAACAAAAACAACACTCCCGTATATGAGCTCACGGCGTCTGGCGGAATCGCGGCGAAGGACCCCGCAACCATGCAGATTTACGCGGATGTGCTCGGATACGAGATAAAAATCGCGGGTTCAAAATACGGTCCGTCACTCGGCTCGGCGATTCTTGCGGCATATGCGGCGGGTGAATACGACACAATCAACGCTGCCGCCGACGCTATGGGTTCTGTATCGGACGTTGTTTACAGACCGATTCCGCGCAATGCCGCCATATACAACGAGCTTTACAGCGAATATATGCGTCTCCACGACTATTTCGGCAGAGAAAACAATGTCATGAAGGTTCTGCGCGGAATACGCTCACGAAATATTTGAAATTTACATAAAATTCATCAGGATAAGGTATAAACCATGTACAAGGATAAAAAAGTAATATTTTCCGGTGTTCAGCCGTCCGGTGTACTCACACTCGGCAACTATCTCGGCGCAATCAGAAACTTCGCTGAGTTTTCAGACACATACCACTGCTATTACTGCGTAGTCGACGAGCACGCGATTACCGTTCGCCAGGTCCCCGCAGACCTCCGCCGCAGAACCTATGAGACACTTGCACTGTACATCGCCTGCGGTCTCGATCCCGAGAAAAACACGCTGTTCGTGCAGAGCCATGTCTCCGCTCACGCCGAGCTCGGATGGATAATCGACTGCTACACCATGTTCGGCGAGCTTTCGAGAATGACACAGTTCAAGGACAAGTCCGCTAAAAACGCCGACAACGTCAACGCGGGGCTTTTCACATATCCCTCGCTCATGGTTGCGGACATCCTCTTATACCAGACCGAAATGGTTCCCGTCGGCGTCGACCAGAAGCAGCATCTCGAGCTCACACGTGACGTTGCTGCCCGCTTCAACGCAGTTTACGGCGACACGTTTGTAATTCCCGAGCCGTATATTCCGAAAACCACCGCGAAAATAATGTCCCTCGCCGACCCGACCAAAAAAATGTCAAAATCCGACGAAAACGAAAACGCAGTTGTACGAATCCTCGACCCCCGCGACGTAATCATCCGCAAGTTCAAGAGAGCCGTAACAGACTCCGGAAACGAGATAAAATGCGGCGAGGGCAAGGACGGAATCATGAATCTCATGTCGATCTACGGCGCGTTCACCGGCAAGACGATGGATGAAATCGAGCGCGAATTCGACGGAGTAGGCTACGGTGACTTCAAGCTCGCGGTAGGTGAGGTATGCGCTGACGCTCTCGCACCCGTTCAGGCTGAATTCAACCGCCTCTCTGCCGACAAGGCTTACCTCGAGGACGTCATGATCAAAGGCGCTGAGGCTGCATCACACGACGCCGCAAGAACAATGTCGAAGGTAAGACGCAAGATAGGCTTCACCACACCGACAAGAAAATAAAATATAAAAATATCATTCTCAAATACCAAAGGAGCAACAAAATGAAAACAAAAGCAGTAAGACTGCACGGCACGATGGATCTCCGCATGGAAGAAATCGAGCTTCCCGAAATCACCGACGGAGAAATTCTTGCCTGCGTTATTTCAGACAGCATTTGTATGTCATCTTATAAGGCATCTTCTCAGGGCTCGGCTCACAAGAGAGTCCCCAACGACGTAAGTGAAAACCCCGTTATTATCGGTCACGAATTCTGCGGCAAAATCGTAAAGGTCGGCGCAAAATGGGCTGACAAGTTCAAAGCCGGCGACAAATTCGTAATCCAGCCCGCCATCAACTACAAGGGTTCCCTCGCATCTCCCGGATATTCCTACAAATACTGCGGCGGCGCGTCTGAATATGTCATAATCCCCGAAGAAGTTATGTTGATGGACTGCCTCCTTCCCTACGACGGCGACGCTTACTTCTACGGAAGCCTTGCTGAACCCATGAGCTGCATCGTCGGCGGTTATCACGCTAACTATCACACCAAGCCGGGCGTTTACGTTCACGACATGGGCGTAGTGGAAGGCGGAAACATGGCAATTTTAGCGGGTGCTGGTCCTATGGGTCTGGGCTGCGCTGACTATGCAATCCACGGCGGACGCGCTCCCAAGCTCCTCGTTGTAACCGACCTCGACGACGCGAGACTCAAGAGAGCAGAAAAGCTCCTCCCTCCCGAAGAAGCAAAGAAATTCGGCGTAGACCTCCGCTTCATCAACACCGGTAGCATTGAAAATCCCGTTGAATATCTCCGCGAGCTCACAGGCGGCGAAGGCTATAACGACGTGTTCGTATACGCTCCCGTAAAGCCGGTTGTTGAGATGGGCGACGCACTTCTCTCCCGCGACGGATGTCTCAACTTCTTCGCAGGCCCGACAAATCCCGAGTTCTCCGCTACATTCAACTTTTACAATGTACACTACGGCTCAACACACATCGTAGGCACATCCGGCGGCAACACGGACGACATGAGAGAATCAATCTCACTCATGGAAAAGAAGCTGATAAACCCCGCAGGAATGATCACACACGTCGGCGGACTCAACGCCTGCGCTGAAACCACGCTCAACCTCCCCAAAATCAAGGGCGCGAAGAAGCTCATTTACACTCACGCTGAACTCCCGCTGACCGCTATCGAAGACTTCGGCAAGGCTGCTGAGGAAAACAAGGGCACAAAGCTCGGCGAACTTTACGCTGACCTCGACGCTCTCTGCAAGGAAGCCGGAGAACTCTGGTGCCCTGCAGCCGAAAAGAGACTGCTCGAATACGCCGGTGTTGAAGCGTAAGACTCTATATCTGTAAAATAAAAATATACCGTATATCCGAAAAAAATCGCGATATACGGTATTTTTGTCAACAATATCCGCCTTCCGCCTCTGGCAGGGATTTGTATTCATCTGTCGAGCGGTATAAATCGCGGACAAATACAATGAAATTCCAGAAATTCGCTGCGTCCGCCTTGTCGGAGATAAGATCGTGCATGGTGTAATCGCCCTCAACTGTGTAGGTTTTGCCGTTCGCGGTGAACTTTACGCTGTAATAGGTACACGGTTCCACTTCAATCTCGTCTGATGTCAGGTAACGATTGATTTTGTCGAGGGCGCACTCCCTGACCATTGAATAAATCTCAGCTTTCATATCGGCGGAAGGCGTGAATTCGGCTCTCGCGGTTCCGGCTGTGACCAAATCCTTTTGTATATAGCCCTCATATGTGTCAAAAATGTTTTTGTTTGACTCCGCAATCCAGTCTTCACAGACAATTTCAAAGTCGTCGGGCATTTCTTCCGGCAGTGAGGACTCTGTCATCCCTCCCTTTTCGCAGGAAAAAATTACCGAGGAAATAATTATCAAAACCGCTGCAATGATAAATTTTTTCATAAAATCACCTCCGATTCTGTTTTACATATATAACGCAGAATATAATTGTTTGTTCCGCCAAATATAAAATTTTCAAAATAAAATTTTTCTATAACCGAATATAACTTTTTTTGTTTACAAAACGCATAAAATGTGATATTATATAGGCGAATTTATTTTAAGGTGAATTTTATGACTATACAGCAATGCAAATACACTCTCGCAATCGCGCGTTACGGCTCAATGAACGAGGCTGCAAAGGTACTTTTGGTGTCGCAGGCGAGTCTTTCGTCGGCTGTCCGCGAGCTTGAGGAAGAATTCGGAATCCGCATTTTCGACCGCTCAAACAAAGGTGTGCGCATCACAAAGGACGGAGCGGAGTTCATTCGTTACGCCCGCCAGCTCATCGCGCAGTACGAGGTAATAACCGACCGGTACAACGGAGGGGACAAAAAAAGCGTTCGCAATTTCGCCGTAACTTCTCAGCACTACGACTTCGCGGCGGAGGCATTTGTCAATTTCATGAAAAATTTCAGCGGGGACTACAACCTATCGCTCAAAGAGGCTCGCACGTTCGAGGTTATCGGGGATGTCGTCAATATGCGCTCGGACATCGGAATTTTAGCATATCTCAAAGCTCCCGGAGGCGGATACATGGAGCGGTATCTGAAGCGGAGCGAGCTTGAATACCACCAGCTTCTCGAGACAACTCCGTATGTATTTCTCGGAAAGCACCACGCTCTCGCCAGAAGTACACAGCTGAACGCGGATGATCTGCGCGATTTCCCGTATATAACCTACGACCAGGGAGAAACCGGGCCGATTGAATTCACCGAGGAGCTCACCGAAAACAATCATTCAAGCCGGCAGATCCGAATCAACGACCGCGCGACGCTTATGAACCTGCTCCTGAGCACGGACAGCTACACCATCGGAACGGGAATCATGTCGTCTGAGCTGAACAACGGGGGCGGCGTGGTTTCGGTCAAAATGAATTCCTCAGACATTTACTCCGTCGTCGTGATAAACCGTATTGACGTGGGTCTGAGCGAAGATGCCCAGAAATTCATGCAGATTCTGAACGATACAATAAAAGGAAAAGCCCTGCGCAACCGAATATAAAAAAACGTCATCCGATTAGTAGATTTTACCAACCGGATGACATTTTTTTAGTTAAGATTCACAGCAGAAGCGATTAATTTGTATGCGTAATACAGACTCTTTCCGACCGAAATTTTTTCAGACGGGTCGATTTGGCCGTCGTCTGAGTCAATAAGTCCGAGGGAATATGTTTCCAGAATCGCATTTCGCACTCCCGATGACATCACTCCGACAATTTCCGGCTCATCCTCGCGAACAACGGTAAACGTCACACGATTCAGATAATCCAGAATTTCGTCGATATCAACATTCTGTGAAAGCTGATAATACCCGGAAGCAATTCCGTTGTCAAATATAATCGGCTCATAGTAATCGGAAATGACGTATGCGGTGCCTTCAAGTCGTTTCTGGATCAGTTCCATTTCCTCGCGGTTCAGAACTACACAATCATCGGAGTATAGGTAGCAGTATGACGTTTCTCCGACTTTCGCGTATACATCGAGCATTTTTTCGACGGTATAGCCTCCGCGCTGCATCAAAAACTCGGCAATATCAGCGGAGCATCCATCCTCGCAGTCCTTCAGATAATACACATCATCCTTCTGACCGGCAGATGCGGCACCCAGAATATGCCTGAGCGTCATCTCCTCTACAGGAGTAATATTCGGGTCAAGTACATACAAAGTGCTGTTGTTTTCAAGCAGCTCCGTCAGATACTTGATTTCATCGCTGTAATACCGTTGTTTCTGGAACGTGTCATAATCGATATCCGAGTAGAAGCCTCTGAATTTTTCCCGATACCACTCGTTGTTGATGCGCTCTAAAATCAGTTCCATCATTG
>JBJFHS010000127.1:0-3912 GCA_051893885.1 Eubacteriales bacterium | reverse complement strand
CGCCTTTCTCGGTAACTGAGCGGTATTTTGAAAGAAAATTTGTCAGCTCATACATATCAAGCCATATCTGACAATTGCCGTCCTTTTGCGACGGATCAAATATCAGCTCAAGTCCCCAGTGCAGGTGCGGCGTATTGATGTTGTTTACATCTTCTTTTGTAGAATAACCCGTCATGCCGAGATATCCGATTACCTCTCCCGCCGCGACAATTTTCCCCTCGTACATATCGGCGTACGGATGTCCTTTTCTCAGGTGCGCATAGTAGTAATACCGTTTTCCGTCAAAAGAGCGTATTCCGATTCTCCACCCGCCGTACATATTCCAGCCGCACGCCTCAACATAACCTGCTTCCGTAGCGATAATCGGTGTTCCGACCGAGCCCATCATGTCGTGACCGAGGTGCTCCCGCCTGTATCCATATGTCCGGGCCGCCCCGAAATCGTCGTAGTGATTGTAATAATATCCTGCGGCAAATGGGGAATACGCGCATAATCCGTATTTTCGCTCTGTAGTTGTCACGCCGTCTTTCAGCTTATATTCATCGTATTCGCATACCATGCCGTCGAATATTGCCGAATATGCTTTTGAATAATAATTATAAAGTTTTTCGTTTGCAGCTATCTCATCTGTTGTCTCGCCGTTTCTGATTCGCTCGGTGATTGAATCGAGGTCGGACTTTTTGTATCTCTTGAACTCTCCGCCGTATTTCACTGCGAGACAGGCGAGAAGAGCAGACATCTTTGCGTGCTCCGGTTTGCCGTAGGTTGAAATATCATAATCACACGTGTCGCACATCGCTGTTTTTGTGACGTTGAAATCCACCCATTTGATATAGTCGCCGGCAAACGCATAAGAGCGCGGCAGAATAAGCGACAGCACCGTGATAAAAATAATAATCCTGCTGAAATTTTTCATACCGAATTCCGTTCCTGTAATTTGTTAATATTCTCACAACAAATATTGAATTAACTGTGTAAAAATTATTATGTTACGGGGTTAAAAAAATATTATATAAAAATGCAGGGCAAAAAAGTAACGGATATGCAGAAAAAGCATATGTATCTTGCTTTGCATAAATGTATAAAATTTAGGAATATTTGTATTGTTATCCATTGACATAGCCTGATAAATGTATTATAATTATCTGTGAAAATTATATTTATGAATACACACAGCTGATTGATAACCATATAGGAGAGAAATATGTCTGACAAACCGAAATCTTCGAGACACGAAAAAAGAGTTGCCGCTTATAAGCTCCTCTTTGCGCGTGAATTTGACAGGGAAAGTGACCCTGAAACAATTTATGAGTCATTTTTATATGAAAACAGCAGGGAAGACGATGAAATAATACTGAATAAAGAATATTCAAGCGTATATGTAAAAGAGACCTTTTTCGGAATCTGTGAAAAGATAGATGAAATTGACGCGATTATCGAGGAAACATCGGTAAAATGGAAACTCTCGCGTATGTCTGTTCCGACCAAAACCGTTCTCAGACTCGCGGCATACGAAATGCTTTTCACCGAAACACCGGCAAAAGTAGCGATAAACGAGGCAGTTGAAATAATCAAGGAATACGACGACGACAGTGCTCCGGCTTTTGTAAACGGAATACTGAACAATATCGCACGAAACCGCGGTCTCATCGCCGGAATCAACCCTCCGGTCAAAGAAGTAAAATAAGCACAAAATGTCGGAAAAAAATGTATATCTGGGAATAGATACCAGCAATTACACAACCTCAGCCGCTCTATGCTCGGAGGACGGTTTGATTTTGCTCAACTGCAAGCTGCCACTGCCGGTCAAAGAGGGTGAGCGCGGGCTCAGACAGAGTGACGCCGTTTTTCATCACGTCAAAAATCTGCCGGAAGCCGCTGAAAATGTTGGTGAATATCTGAAAGATAACTGCTGTAAAATCGAGGCGGTTGGGTATTCGTCAGCTCCGCGCAATATCTCAGGGTCGTATATGCCGTGTTTTCTCGCCGGAGAGAGCGCGGCTGAATTTTCGGCGAAAACACTCGGAGTGCCGATATATAAAACCTCTCATCAGGCGGGGCACATTATGGCTGCGCTCTATTCCGCGTGTCAAGACGACAAAGATAAATTCAGCGAGATTGCCGAAAACAGATTTATCGCTTTTCACGTCTCCGGAGGAACTACAGATGTACTACTGTGTGAGCCGGATACGAATGAAATATTCAAAATAGAACAAATCGGGGGTTCGCGAGACATAAACGGCGGTCAGGCTGTCGACCGGGCGGGCGTTATGATGGGACTCAGCTTCCCGTGCGGCGCAGAAATGGACAGAGCTGCGATCGGATTCAACGGGAAAACCGAAAAATCAAAGCTCTCGGTGGACGGAACCTACTGCAACCTATCCGGACTCGAGAACAAAGCGGCGGAAAAATATAAAAAAACCGGAAGTATTGCTGAAACTTCAGCATATGTGCTCGACTTCATCGCCAGAACCCTTGAAAAAATCACGCAGAATGTCCTCGATGAATACGGAAATCTGCCGGTGATCTACGCGGGCGGGGTAATGAGTTCAGAGTATATCCGCCGGACACTCGGACAGTACGGTATGTTTGCCGACGCCAGATTTTCCTCCGATAATGCAGCCGGAGTCGCACTGATCACACGCGAAAAGCATATCAGAACAACAAAATAATAACATAAAATTAATAAAAACTATGGATAATATTGAACTCCCGAACGTTTCGGCCGAAAGATTTCCGGGGGCCCTCACTGTCACACAGTTAAACGAGTATGTAAAAAGACTTATCGACAGCACCCCTCAGCTCGGCGACGTTTATGTCAAGGGAGAAATCTCAAACTTTAAAAATCACTACAGCACAGGGCATTTTTATTTTACATTAAAAGACGAAGGCGGTCAGCTCAGAGCGGTGATGTTCAAGTCCTCCGCATCAAAGATGAAATTCATGCCCGAGGACGGAATGAAAGTCACGGCTCACGGCAGAATTTCCTCATTTGTTCGCGACGGAACATACCAGCTGTACGCAGATTCAATGGAGCCCGACGGAATCGGTTCGCTTTACATCGCATTTGAACAGCTCAAGCGCAAATTAGAGCACGAGGGCCTGTTCGATGCATCGCGCAAAAAGCCGCTTCCCAAAATCCCGACAAGAGTTGGAATAATCACATCAGCAACCGGCGCCGCAATCCGTGATATGATCAATGTCTGCGGCAGACGCTTTCCTTACGCAAAACTCGTGCTGTTTCCGTCTCTCGTTCAGGGACCGGACGCACCTCCGCAGCTCATCGCAGGACTGCAGTATTTCAATCAGACCCGCTCAGTCGATGTAATCATAATAGGTCGCGGAGGAGGTTCAATTGAGGATCTGTGGGCGTTCAACGATGAAGGAGTGGCAAGAGCGGTTGCGGCTTCGGCAATTCCCGTAATCTCCGCGGTCGGTCATGAGACTGACTTCACCATATGTGACTTTGCGGCAGATAAACGCGCTCCCACACCGTCAGCCGCAGCGGAACTTGCCGTACCCGAAACAAACGAATTAAAACGCAAAATCTCGAATATAATCACCCGTGAATCCGACGTAATCGCACATATGCTGAAGCTGCGGCGTGAAAAACTTGACTCCCTCGCAAAGACGCGGTCCATGACAGACCCGATGAATTTCATATACGACCGCTGTATGCTGACCGATATGCTCTCCGACAGACTCCTGCGCGCGTTCGGAAATGAGCTGAACTCCAAAAAAGCGGAAATGTCAGCCGCCGCCGGAAAGCTCAACGCCTTAAACCCGCTATCCGTCATATCACGCGGATACAGTGCGGTTTATAAATCATCCGGCGAGCTGGTCAAGAATATTAGCGATGTCAGAATCGGGGATAAGGTCGAATTCAAAACGATAGGCGGAGCGGCTAACTGT
>JBJFHS010000126.1:0-15608 GCA_051893885.1 Eubacteriales bacterium | reverse complement strand
GTGGGCAGTTGAGAACGGTATAACAATTGGTACTTCCGACACAACCTTCAGCCCCAATGCGGACTGCACTCGCGCTCAGATCGTCACCTTCCTCTGGAGGGCGCTGGCCGAGTAATAAGCAACAATAAATAAACGGCACACCAAAGAGGCGGTGGGAGAGTTGAATTTCTTCCATCGCCTCTGTTTTATTTGATTGTATCTGATGAATGACTGCTGAACAGCAAATTGAGCGCACTGTGCCGGTGCATAATTGACATCAGGCTCGTTTTCATTGGCGATCATGCTGTCAGCGGAAAATCAGCAGCCCGGACGATGTCGTCAGCAGTTTTTTACATTGGAAATCATAATGAGGGCATAAGGCAGGCAAATGTGATTCTGAATTACTGCACCGACAGCGTCTGAACTTTAAAACATTTTCCCGAATACAGTTGTTTTTTGGAAAACAATAGTTTATAATTCAAAATAAGTATAATGCAATTTCAGCTATTCTGATGCGGATTTGTGTTCAATCACAATGAAGCGCTGTTATACGAATATGTGCGTGAGCATGAACCGGAACTGTTTGCCAGAATTCAGAAAATGGTCAAAGCGGGTCGCTGGCATATTATGGGCGGATGGTATTTACAGCCTGACTGCAATATTCTCGCTTCCACGTGTCCGATATTCATGTACCCGATGTCGCCGGCAATCATGACTCGGCAGATGCAGCCTACAATGCCGGAAGCGATATTTGTATCAAATATGAAGTGCCGAATGACCGTTATAACAAGGCTGTTAAAAGAGGAAATATTGCAAAATCAATCTATAATGTAATGATTGGTAAATAAATCATAAAAAATGTTCGGTGCAGGTTTTTACATACAATCTGCACTGTTTTTTTATTTCTTCTTGTTGTTTGTTCCCTCTGCAAAACCGTTGGAAAGAGGCAACGACACAGTGCCGCAGGTGTGGCATTTGCAGAAGTGGGTATGGGATTTCAGCTTGCGGTTGATCTGCATTTTCGTTGACATATATAGAATTGGGAAGAACTTGAAATAAAGTCCCTCCCAATCGGATTTAAGTTATATTAAAATTATTCGTAATACTTGTTGAGCTCTGTGAGCTTATATTCAACAGAATTTTGGATACTTTCAAGCATGGAGACCATGTTGGGGTTCTTACCGCCGATGCTGTCGCGGAGTTTATACGGCATTCTTTCGAGATATACACCGTACAGCATAGCCAGGTCGAAAGATGCGTTGGAAACGATCATATCAACCATAGATGCGGTTTCGTGGTCGGAGGAGTACTTGGTTTTAAGTGCAATATCGTAATATGCGGGGTAAACATTGGAGAAGTTGTCTGCGCAGAGAGCTTCAACCATGATTCCGACAAATTCATCGTCTGTCACAGACTTCGGACAACCGAGAATATTGTAGTTATCGGCAACGGGGCTGTAATAACGAGTCTGTGTTTCATCATATTTGGGGTAAGGAAGAACACCGTAGTTGCTTTCCATATCGCGGAAGGAGCTGAAGGATACCTGGAAAGGTGAAGCGAAGAATACGGCCTGGTTGTTGGTAAAGAATTTATCCATAGAGCCGTTGATGCCGCCGCAAGAACCGGTAGCAGGATCACCGTACTGAACGCCCGGAGTTTCGCAGAGGAACGAGTAAATTTTGTCAAACGAGTTAATCATCTGTTCGCTCAGCATATTCTGGGTCAGGTTGCCATTTTCATCCTTGACGAGATACTGAGCACCGAAGCCGCCCGGGAAGTTGTCCAGTGCCTCCAGATAAGGAACCATAAAGCCGATCTGGTCATTTTCATCCTGCACACCATTGCCGTCGATATCCTTGTACATCGTACCGGCCAGCTCACGAGCCTTGTCCACTGTCCATTTTCCGTCATTAACGATCTTATACATGGACGCGTTGTCATAGCCATATTGAGTAATAAGATTCGAGTTGAAATATACAGTAACAATGTTCTGCAGGTAGGTGGTAGTGATGGTACCTGTCAGACCAAACAGCTTTCCGCCTATAGTGCTGCCGTCATTGATGTACTCGTTCCACCAGGGCTTTGTAATGTCAATGTAAGGAATATCCTTCCAGTTTTTATATGCGCCATTGGAAATTGCGATACTGAGGTTCCAGCATTCAAGGCTGGCAATTTCATATTCGGTTGAGTCTGCTATGACATCCTGAACGATACGATTATAGCAGTCCGTGCTGTTATCCGCGAGAACTACAGATGTAACTTTAGCATCGAACCGTTCCTGGAGACGCGAATTTCGCTCATAAATGCAGTCGGTTTCAACCGAGCCGCCCATTTCTTCAACGAAAAAGTCATACTCGTAATTCTGGTCAATTGCGACACGGAAGTCCTTTCCGTTGAAATTTTTGTCGGGCAGATCGTCGGAGAGAGCAGTTTCTTCAGCGTCAGCATTATCAGACGTAGTATTGGATGTGTTTTCGGATGCATCGGTTGTACCAGTGTCTGTTTTTTTGCTGCATCCGACCAGACCCATGCTGTTCGAGAGCAAAATAGCGGATACAAGCAGAAGGGCGATTGTTGAATTTTTTTTCATAAACAGATAAAACTCCTTCCTTTTATGAAAAGTGAACCTTAAAATGATTTTTTACAGCAATAAATTTTACGATACAACGGCTAAAAAATGAAATATGAGCGGTGAATAGCATTCCTGCCTCAGATTTCATGCGTCTGTCAGGGTTGGAAGCCCTGAAATTTCAGACATTTCCCACGAAGGGCATAATTATTACGGTGAACCTCCTTTCAGCTTAAAAGATCAACGACAAAATTCATAAATCGGATTCGTCAGCACGATATTGATTGCGGCACGCTCAATGAGAATGCACCGTCAAATCGCACGAGCATGGTCATAAATAAAAAATGGTCTGTATCCGCAGTTTTTTCGTCTCACGGATTCTTCCTGCGGTCATCGTCTCCCTTTTAAGACAGCTTATATGACTCAAATTCCCTTTCTTTCGGAACTGCGCCAATATTTTCAGCAATATTATCACAAAAATTAATAAATAGTCTTTAAAAAATATACATCATCATGAAAATATCACAAAAAATACAATCACAAGACCTATTATACTCAACGATATTATATAAATCAATAGAAAAAACACATCCAGAACGTAATTAGTCAAATTATGACATTTTACGCGCCAATAATATTCGTTTGAACCGGCATAATGAAATACATGAATAAAAAATACTGAACTTTAAAACATTTTCCCGAATACAATTGTTTTTTGGAAAACAATAGTTTATAATTCAAAATAAGTAAAATGCAATTTCAGCTATTCTGATGCTGAAGTAAAAAATCATCCCCAGCGGAGGACAATCATCTCAAAATTTACGGAGAAGTGAAAATGAAACAGAAAAAATTATTTTTGGTGTGTAATTCACATCTGGACCCCATCTATTTATGGCAGCAGGAGGAAGGTATCGCAGAAGCAATTTCGACTTTCCGCACGGCAGTTTCTTTTTGCGAAGAATACGGCGGATTCGTGTTCAATCACAATGAAGCGCTGTTATACGAATATGTGCGGGAGCATGAACCGGAACTGTTTGCCAGAATTCAGAAAATGGTCAAAGCGGGTCGCTGGCATATTATGGGCGGATGGTATTTACAGCCTGACTGCAATATTCCGAGCGGTGAATCCTTTGTCCGGCAGATTTTTGCGGGAAAAAATTATTTCAAACGGTATTTTGACGCAGAACCGACGACGGCTATCAATTTTGACTCTTTCGGGCACAGCAGAGGACTTGTGCAGATTCTGAAAAAAAGCGGATACGATTCCTATTTGTTCTGCCGTCCGGGCGTGCATGAATATCCTCCGCTGGCAAATTCGGATGATTTCTGCTGGGTTGGCTTTGACAACAGCGAGATTGTGGCGCACCGCTCGTCTGAGCACTACAATTCCGGGTACGGATATGCACGCAGAGAAATAGAAAGGTGGCTGGAAGAACACCGTGACGAGCATCGGAATCAGGATAATCTGCTCTTTTTGTGGGGCATCGGAGACCATGGGGGAGGACCGTCGCGCATTGACTTGGAAGATTTGAAGCAGCTGATGGACGAACGGGAGGACATTGACATCGTACACGCTACCCCGGAGGATTACTTCAAAGAGCTGTGGAAGATCAAAGACAGTCTGCCGGTCATCTCGGACGACTTGAACCCGGTTGCGCAGGGCAGCTATTCCACTCTGGTACGCACAAAACAGAAACACAGACAGCTGGAAAACGCAATTTATATGGCTGAAAAAATGCTGTCCCATGCCTCTGCGGAAGGACTCACGGAATATCCCGCGCAGATGCTTAATGAAGCTCAGAAGGATCTGATGCTCGCACAGTTCCATGACACAATGGCGGGAAGCGTCATTCCGGAAGCGGAGGAAGATGTTCTGCGTTTTCTGGATCACGGCATAGAAACCGCAAGGCGTCTGCAGTTCAAGGCATTCTTTGCGCTGCTGTCCGGCCAGCCTCCGATGGATACCGGCAGAACACCTATTTTTGTCTATAACCCTCATCCGTACCCGGTCACCGGAATTTTTGAATGTGAATACGGACTGCCGAAAGACCACCACGCGGGTATTTTTGAGGGCGATAACCTGAGAGCGGATATGCTTCCTCCCGACGATGTTATTATTTATCCCACGATATACCATGACGGCAAAGCAATTCCGTCTCAGCTGGAGCAGCATCACAGCCATAAGCCGTTTGAATGGAGAAAACGCAGCGTATTTTATGCGACATTGCCGCCGTACTCTATGAGCCGGTTTGAGTGCCACTTTGCAAAGCGGGCAAAAAAACTGGTGCGCACATTTGAACAGCCCGAGGGCGACATTGTTCTGGAAAACAACGATATGTCAGTCAGAATCGGCAGAAAAACCGGTCTGCTTGAAAGCTACCGCGTACACGGCAGGGAGTATTTAAGCGCCGGTGCGTTCCTGCCCCTTGTAGTGGAGGACTTATATGACGCATACGGCTGGGGAGCAAGGACTTTCAATAATATTTTAGGACAGTTCAGGCTGATGAACGAGGAGGAAGCAAAGAGCTTTACCGGCTTTGAAAATGCTCCCGGCAATCCGCTGCGTATTGTTGAAAACGGAGACGTGCGCACCGTCATTCAGGCTCTGTTCATTCATGACCATTCTCAGCTCTGCATTACATATAAAATCCCCCGTTTCGGAACCCGTATTGAAGTCGGGATGACGGTTTACTGGAACGAAAAAGGCAGAATGCTGAAGCTGTCCATTCCCACTGCTCTGAAAAATGCGGAATATATGGGACAAACGGCTTTTGGCGTGCAGAAATATCCGCATAACCACGAAGAAGTCTGCTCACATAAATGGGCTGGACTTTTTGACTACGCAGAGGACGCTGCTCTGTCCTGGGGATGCGACTCGGGATACGGCTCCGACTGCGGCGATGACGGCGAAATCCGAATTACTCTGCTGCGTTCACCCCTGTATCTGTCAGCGGAATATCATCCGGTTCATCCGTGTGACAAAAACAGATTTTATCTCCGCAGCGACCTCGGCGAAAGGAATATGAATTTCTGGCTCGACGCGGGTTCTGCCGAAGATTTAAAAAAGAATATAGACCGCAGCGCATTGGTATGGAATGAAAAGCCGTATGTTTTATCACTGAACCCCTCCGGCGACGGAAAAATTCCGGAATCATTTTTGCAGCTGGAGGATTCCTCTGTTCAGATGATTGCGGTAAAGCTGGCTGAATCCGGCAAGGGATATGTGATCCGCCTATTTGAAAGCGCGGGACAGGCAGCAAAGACGGTATTGTCGTCACCGCTTGCCCAGACAGAAATCGAGCTGGAATTTACTCCGTTTGAAGTCAAGACAGTGCTGTTTGATCCTGCCAAAAAGGAATGGACGGTGCGGGAAGAATTGTGCGTCTGAAGATGGAGTGAGGAATATTTTATGAAAACAGATTACCCTTACATAATTGCCGAACAACATACCAATGTATCAGGAGATCCATCTCCGATATTTCTGCATGAAGCATACACCAGCGACAGAATATACTATGACGGAAACGATCTTGTCTTCCCTATGCTGAACGGATTCATACTCCGTCCGAACTGTTATCCGAACAAAACCGACCGCTATCTTCAGACAGGAGACGCGGAAATCCGTCTGCGGAACGTGAAAAACATACTTGACCGCAGCGGCAGAGAGACCCCATGTGTAGGTCAGCAGTTCACATTTCTGCGTCATGAATACCATCCTGAAACGGGAGTGTTCACACTGGAGGTGCTCAACCGCTATTACGGACAGGTGGTGTTTGATTTTCTCTGTGATGCTGTGGAATACCGATTCAGTTCAATGGAAGATACCTCATGGATGCAGCAGACATTGGATTCACTGAACAAAGACCGAAAGGGTTAATATGGACCATACATATACCATAATCGAAATCCACACCAATTCCAAAGCTTATCTACGTCCAAGAAGTTTGCGGAGGCTCTGGGTTTCTGCGATTCTATAGTTGGAGAGCCACAGCTGCTTGTCCTTACCGGCACGCTGAGGATCGGTAAAGGTCTCAAAGGTGTTCTGAACAATTGAAGTGCCAACTTCATTCCAGATAGCAACGGGATCGAAAAGCCAAGAAACTGTCCCCTCTGCTTCATCAAATTTGAGCAGGCTGCGGAACGCGCCAAAGATTGGAAAGATATAGCCACTGGAAACAGAGTACCTAGTAGGGGTTGCTAAAAATTCCGTCTTTGTCGGATTATTAAGAGACTCAATACCTTTAACACTGCCAAAACGCGGATTTGCAACCCCCTGTGCTTTCTTATATTCTCTGTATTTTTCAGGAAGTTCGCATTCAATGATGTCATAAAGCTCCACTAGCGTAGGAATCTGCTTGGTCAAAGATTTATAAAACGGAGTCTCAAATGCCTGCTTGTAGCGCTTAAATACCTGAGCCTTGCCGGAATAGCTTTGCACCGGAGCTGCATTGTCATCGGGATATTTGTCTATGTCAAAAGCATACATTAAGCGAATAAGCTCAGAAACATGAATTGGCTTATTCTCGTTATCCTTATATGCAATCAGATCCGCATACACCTGACCAACAATCGCAGTTTTAATATCATCGAAATTGTCATCAAGATTGAATAGTGCAATGTCTGAAACCTGGACGGAAGTGTTGCGAGCGTCAGAGAGGCGTGTAATGTTCTGTACATTGGTGATAACTTCAATACGGACAAATTTGCGGAGATCTTCAGGGATTTTGTCACGCTTCTGCATGATGGCAGTATATGTATGTCCACCATCAAGAATACCGTATAGATATTTGTCGTTCTCATCATCTTGGTTGCCTATATCAATGGTGACTTCCGAATCAGTACTGTTGAAGGTTAGTGTTTTAGCTGCGATGACAATACCGCGATTATTGATATAGAAATCGGTTTCAGGTTCCACAACGGCAGCGAGCAAACTATGGGCAACATTGGTTGTCATCTTAGGTTCACGCGGATTGACATCCAGAGGAATGTTTGCAGGCAACTCCTTCATATCGACCAGCAGGTAATAGATTGTCTCAAAGGTGCTTTCATCTTTGTCTCCCTTGCGATAAGGAGATGCGAGTGTGCGAAGAGCCTCAACTTTGAATTTAAAATTTGCCATATTCATGGCCTCCTTATTATTTTCTTCTCGAGAGCTATTGCCCTGAGAGCAATTTTATTATATCATGTATATTATGATTAAACAATGCACCATGGTGCATTATGGAGAGATATATGGCTGAAAAAAACACAAAAAGCGAAGCCTTAATCAGAATAGGGAGACTATTTGAGCAGAAACGAAAGGCTTTGGGAAAGCAGTACAAAAGTCGAGAACAATTTATCTATAATCGAAGTGACGAATTATTTGGTTCAGCGGATTGGATTTCACTTAGGCATCTTTACAATATTGAACATGGAAAAAATTGGATTAGCATTGAAAAGTTTATTATGCTTGCCGATGCACTGGAAGAAGATCCATGTGATTTGTTCAATGAAATAATTGCAATATATCGAAGCTCTCAAAGTTGAATAATATTGTTGATAGTATCGGAAAAAGCGAACAAAATCGCGCTTGGACTTATAAGTTGCTTTATAGCACAAATTATGAAGAGAGTGTTTTAAAACTATCAAAGTAACCAAACGAGGATATAAGAAATAGAAGCAAATGCATAAAAATAAACCGCCTTTCTCTCATAGCTGGTGAAACCGCCACAAATTTTGTGTAAATACTGAATAAAACTTC
Source organism: Eubacteriales bacterium (assembly GCA_051893885.1). GTDB lineage: Bacteria > Bacillota > Clostridia > Oscillospirales > CAG-272 > UMGS1696. The sequence goes on along the minus strand of JBJFHS010000126.1, from coordinate 7,320 downwards.
CAATCAGACAAAACTCAAATTACAAGCAACATCTGATTGGAAGTATTTTTCACGAGACGAACGCAATAACGCCATGATGGTCTGCCTCGACTGCACCGTACTGTAAAGATCGGCGTGGAGCGATATGCTACTGTAGTCGGCAACGTGCAATGCCCATGTACAAAGATGTAACTTCTTTCTGCGTCATGAATACCATCCTGAAACGGGAGTGTTCACACTGGAGGTGCTCAACCGCTATTACGGACAGGTGGTGTTTGATTTTCTCTGTGATGCTGTGGAATACCGATTCAGTTCAATGGAAGATACCTCATGGATGCAGCAGACATTGGATTCACTGAACAAAGACCGAAAGGGTTAATATGAACCATACATATTCCATAATCGAAATCCACACCAATTCCAAAGCCGACCCGTCGCCCGTCATCCTGCACGACTCGTACACAAGCGAGCCTGTATTGCAGGACGGAAACGACATCGATTTCTCTCTCGGCAGCGGTATCATTCTCCGTCCGCACAGCGAGCCGAACAACACGGACCGATATCTCCAGAACGGAATGGAGGAACTGTGTCTTCGGAATGTGACAATAATTTCCGTCAGAAACGGCGAAACCTTCCCGTGCGTTGGCGAACAGTTCACGCTCCTGCACCACAAATACCGCACCGACACTGGTGTTTTCCGCCTCGAGCTCATCAACAACCGCCGCCAAGATGAACTGTATTTCGACTTCGCCTATGAAGCAGTGGTGTACCGGTTCAGCGAATTCGCAGGAGACTTGTGGGTGCAGCAGGCGAAAGACAACAAACATGAAACTTTCTGCCGTTTCCTCTGTCAGGAGTATTCATTTTTGTGTGAATATTCACTAAAGCCGGACGCATGAATGCAGCGGACTGCACAAACAGAAAATCCGCCCAAGCTGTGACCCGAGCGGATTATAGAATTATTTGCCTATTTCAAAATCACTTTGAGATATACGGTAAATGCTCGCGTACCGCACGGACATCTGCAAGGAGCGGCTGGCTTTTGGTCGCAAGTTCATCGTATTCCTGCACGCAGAGGTACATGACGCATCCGAGCATCGGTCCGATCATTCGGTGGAGCGCGCAATGTGTGCCGCCGGAGAGGAACAGGAACGGGACATCCAGCGTTTCCTTCAGCAGAGACGTGATGCGGAGGTTCTCGAGCTGTTCCGCTTCGGAATTGGCGGCAGTCACGATTTTCACAATGTCCGCGCCGCGCTTCTGTTGTTCGAGAGCGATGCGGAGAACTTCTTCGGCGGGAGTATATTTCAGAACGTGTGAGGACATCAGCACTTCTCCCCCCGCATGATGGATACGGTCGATCAGACGGCGCTGTTTGTCGATTGCGTCGGCGTCATCGGTCAGCTCCAGCGGGTGACGGCAGAACAGGTCGCCCATGACATCGCAGAGAGTCGCGCCGCGTTCAGCAAGAGTTAAGAGTCCGTCAGCGAGTTCGTCGTCGGTCATGCCGGTATTGAGTCCGACGCGGTAATTGGTGACGTAGACGGGCCTTCCCTCCATAGCTTCAAAAATTGAGCGGATCGTGTAGTCAGTGCGGTATTCTTGCTCCAACTGGCACTGCTGGAATCCGAAAGCAGTACAGCCTCCGTCAATGGCGCGGCGGATCGTTGATAAGGCATTTTCCGGCGTCCTCGTCTGAATCATGCAGCAGTACAGCGGTTCGGAATGTCCGAGAAAGGTTGGTTTGTTCATTACAGCTTCCTTTCTTTTTCTGTCCGATCAGTTCCAGCGGCCCATAGCGTCCCGTCCGCCGTCGATCATGATATTGGTACCGTTGATGAACTGACCCTTATCCGAGGCGATGAACAGAATCAGGTCGATGATCTCCTGTGGGTCTGCTGCACGTCCGAGTAGGGTCTTCATGTTCGCCATCGCGGGACGTGTCAATACAGGACCTGGCGAAACGCAGACACAGCGGACATTGTACCTGGCACCGTACTGCGCGAGAGATTTTGTCAGGCCGTACATGAGGGCACTCTTCGCAGTCGGGTAGTCTGTTCCCGCGCCGTCTCCTTCCGCACCGGTGATGGAGCCGATGTTGATGATGAGTCCGCTCTGCTGTTTGCGCATCTGTTTCATGACGGCGTGTGCGAAATAGAACGGGCCTTTGAGGTTCACGTCAATCCCCCAGTCGTAAACATCGATCGGAACATCGGGGAATTCGAGAGAACCGTCCACCTTGAGCATACGTCTGGCAGTTCCTCCGGCAAAGTTCGCCATTAGGTCGATGGAGCCGAATTCAGAAACTGCACGGTCACGCGCTGCACAGACCTGTTCGTAGTCCCGGACATCGCAGACAATTCCGCAGGCACGTCCGCCGTCTTTTGCGTTGATTTCAGCGGCTTTTTCCATGAGGACGGGTTCGTTTACGTCGCACATCAGAACATTTCCGCCCTCTGCCGCCCAGCACTGAGCAAACAGCAGTCCCATTCCGGATGCCGCTCCGGTGGAAATGGCAGTTTTATTGGCAAATTGCATAGAATACTCTCCTTTTATGTATATTATTCGTTAGTTATTTCTCAAAGTCTCAACAAATTTATCGATCGATTTGTTTATTGCTTTCTTTGTAGAGGCAATGACAGAAGCCACCTGATCGGAACCTCTCTGCCATTCCATCATAATATTCGTGATGTTGCCGAAATTGTACACACAGCCGGGGTCGTACACTCTGTTATCCAGAATAATATCCAGATTTTTCCGAGAAGTTTCGTCGCGGACGATTTTTCCGCCCAGAATCTTTTCGTACAATGCTTCATTGACGGAATAGTAGGATTCGGCTGCCATTGTGTCCAGAACCACCGCAGACATCCGTAAATCCTTCACTACCAAAGGAATCGCTTCTGACAGAGTCACCGTGTAGCCGATGGAAGTATAGTAATCCTGCTGACCTTCCACTACCTTTGGAGTCGGAATAATACCAAAGTCGGCTTCCATATTGCGCAGTTCAAAGGCCGCCTGAATCTGACGCATAATAAACAAAGCCTGATTGTTGGCAAACATATTGCACACGCCGATTGTGTCTACACCCTGTGTCTGGCGGTTGAAGAAAATATCGGTATTCCCAAGAAAATCATACACCAGCTGGAATACGGACACCGCCTGCTCGGATTCAATGGAAAGCTGAGGAATTCCTTCTTCGTTCAGAGTACAGAACTGCTGACCCGCCGACTGATAAAGCTGATATACGCCGTCGTTCTGGTTAATTATGCCGAAGCGGTCTTCCTTTGTCATTTGTCCGTCACCGTTCAGGTCTGAGGAAACCTTTTGGCACATTTCCACCATAAGATCAAAGGTCCAGTTTCCGTCAAGTACCGTCTGATACAGGTCTCCCAGCGCATAATCCTCTGCCATTTGTTTGTTGTATAGAATGACGATAGAGAGCATTTTGTCCATATAGGTCAGATCCGAAATTGTGGCGTAGGATTTACCCAGAATCGAAAAGGCCTCTCTGGCTTTGGCATCATACCATGGCATGGAGAAATCAAAAATCGGTTCCAGATCGGTCAGATAAGAGTTGACAACCATACTGTACAGAGAATTCCATGCCGGGAAGCAAGCGTCGTATTCCGCAGTGCCGGAGGTCACCTGTTTCTGAATCGGAGTACATTGTGAGCTGTCGGTAATGCTTTCGATGCGGAATTTGATATTATACCTCTCTTCCATAGCAGCGTTGCGATAATAGACAGCATCGGAGAGGGCATCGCCGGTCAATTCTTCTACAGCAATATCGCAGGGGATTGAATTGCCCCATCCGCACGCCGCTACAGCATCGTAATACAGGATGTTGAAATCCGCGCCGTCGAAGGTATCTGTGTATTCGGGGTAGATTCTTTCGGTTTCCGCTTCCGTTTCCGGCTCGGCTGTCGATTCGGACTGCGCAGGAATCTTTTCTTCACCCTCCGCAACCGTTTCCGTTTTTCCACAAGAAATCAAAGCAGAAGAAACTATAAGTAAAACAAGCAGTGCAGAAACAAGACGATTTTTCATAAATTTACCTCTCTTTCCAGGTGTTTTGAGATTTTTAGAACTGAAATGTTTTTGTATTTATATCAGAAATCTTATACAACAGTCAGTACAACTTTCCCGACATTCTCCCCGCGATACAGTATCTCCTGTGCCGCTTCTGCTTCTGTGATGGGCAATACCTTGTAAATCGTAGGCCGTACCTCGCCGCTTTCTACCTTAGGGAATACCTTTTCAACCAGCTCTGCCAGAATCTGAGCCTTGGTTTCAGGTGTGCGTGAACGGAGCGTGCTGCCGATAATTCTGACATTGCGTACATAGATATTTTTCAGATCAATCTCCGTCTTTTGACCGGCTAATGCGGCAATCATGATCCATCGGGCACCGTGCTTCAGATAATGGATGCACTTGCCCATAATCCCGCCGCCCAGACAGTCTATCGCCACATCCACACCCCGTCCTGCTTCCAGCTCCGACTTCAGCACATCCGCAATATCTTCTTTTGAGGTATTTAACACAACATCAGCCTTAAGATGAGCAATGGAAGCTGCAATTTCATCGGAGCGAACCGTTGTAATCACCCGGCATCCGAAAGCCTTAGCCATGGGAATCACCACACTTGCAAGTCCGCTGGCTCCTGCATTCATCAGCAAGGTATCACCGGGCTGTATATTGCCTTCCCGGAACAGATTCAGATACGCTGTAGCAAATGCTTCGGGAATCGCCGCTGCCTCCACCATGGAACAGCCTGACGGAACGGGCATAAGCATATCGTATTTTACATTGGCATACTGTGCATACCCGCCTCCTCCCAGCAAAGCGCAGACCTTGTCCCCGACTTTCCAGTGTGATTTTGCCGCCGCTTCGACACCTACCTGTGCAATTGTACCGGCGATTTCCAGTCCCATCCAGTCAGGACAACCGGGCGGAGGCGGATAGTCACCTTCTCTCTGCATCAGATCTGCCCGGTTCAGAGCGGCTGCTTCTATTTTTATCAGACAATCCTCCGGGCCGGTGACAGGATCGGGAACATCCGCCCAGACAAGGGATCGTTTTTCATCATTCCGTACCAGAATAGCTTTCATATATTATCTCCGTCGATTATGAATTGGTGTTAATAAATTAATGTAAAAACTCGTGTGGATTTATCAATTCTCAACTAAATGTATTATAACAAATCCATTACTTTTCGTAAAGATGCTATTCTGCTGACTTGCGGAACAATCCTGCTGTCTCTTTTGTTCACGAATTGACAAATGGGGGAAGATGCAGTATACTGTAAATGTATAATTTTTCGGGAGATAAAGACATGGGAAATATAGTGTATACGAAAAAACTGTGTATGAGTGAACTGCACGTTGAGCGATACCGCTGCGAGGGAACACAGTATTTTGATGCAAGTGCCGGCGAGAGGTATTCCACACTTACATTCATTCTCGAGGGGCAGGGAAAGATTTGCACTGTGGGAGCTGATCTCGTTGTCAGTGCCGGAGAACTATTGTATATCCCCGAAGGAGAACGATATGATGTTTTGTGGAGCGGTATGCCGTCCATTGATTACATCAGCTTCCATGTTGTAGCTCAGAAATATGACATGGAAAACAATAACCGCTATCCTGCTCAGATTATCCGTGAACTTTCCTGCGAAAAGACAAAAAATACCTTCCTTGATATTTATCGTATGTTTTCCACGGAAAATCGAATAGAAAAAATAAAAGCTGTGGGGCTGTATTATACCTTTTATGCGGAAGTTGTACCATATCTTGAGGCCGTACCGCCCATCCGTTACAGTGATTCCCTGATCGAAGCCATAAAGTATGTAGAAGAGAAGTATGCAGAGGACTTTCAGATGGAGGAATTAGCTGCCCATATCTCCATCAGTCCCTCACGCCTGCATCATTTGTTTCAGAAAGAGCTGTCCACAACGCTGGTGAAATACCGGAACAAATGCCGTATCGAGCACGCCGCAAAGGATCTGCGCTCTGCCAATATTCCAATGGAACAGATTGCCGAGCGCAACGGTTTTCATTCGGTCAGCTATTTCCGCAAGACTTTCAAAAAATATACCGGCATGACTCCGGTACAGTATATGGAATCTCAGCAGTAAAGGAAATGTACTGTCATGAATTATTAATTTGGTTTACGCCGGGAGGATAATATATCACTAAAAATCAGCCGGATACGAAAATAGACACCGCTGCATCTCTGCAAAAGTGTCTTTTATATTTGATTCTGTTAAATCGCAAATCGGAAATAGTGTAAAACAGATGTAAATTCATGTCTGCGGGATCAGCCTTATTATAAAGACTCGTTTTTCCTGCTTTTTCGTTTACTCAGCCGATTTCATGCTACAACGTTTTTATCGTCGGGATTTTCAGAAGATATTTTTATTTGGCTTATTTCTTATTAATTTGCTTGTCAACCGCATTGGCATACCAAGAACCGGAAAACAAAAGAAATCCCGATGTAAAGGTGACTCGCATCACGAACGCATCGGGACTTCTTTATGGTATCAGTCAGAACAGGTTATAACCGACCTGCAGCAATCAGAACTTCACAAAGATGGTCTGAACCCTTGCCTGAACGGTATTACCGCATAGCCCCAACATATGCTCAGAATCTGCCGACCGAGCCGAACAGTACCATTTTTTTCTTGATCTCCTGCCGTATCTCGTCAACCTTTGCGCTGCGCATATCAAGGTATGACAGTCCTTCGTCAATTGCACGCTTCACCGCACGGTTTCCGGCAGTACACAAATCAGTAAAAATGTTTATCTTGCTGATTCCGCAGGATATCGATTTTCGGAAGTCGTCATCGGTCAGTCCGGAGCCGCCGTGGAGAACCAGAGGGGCAGGTACAGCGTCATGTATTGCCGAAAGACGATCGAAATCCAGTTTAGGCTTGCTTTTGTAAGCGCCGTGGGCAGTGCCGATCGATACAGCAAGAGCGTCCACTCCTGTAGCAGACTGAAAATCCACTGCTTCGGAGGGGCTTGTGTACATATCGGTCAGTTCGTTGTCACTGCTCGATGCTTCCCCCACATGACCTATCTCACCCTCCACTGTGGCTCCGAGAGCATGAGCGATGCGAACTATCTCAGCGGTGTCAGCAATATTTTTTGCATAGTCGCCGGCTGATCCATCGAACATGATGCTTGAGAAGCCCAGCTGCAGCGCTTCCATACAGCGTTCAAAAGTCAGTCCGTGGTCATAATGTACGACTACGGGTACACTGGAACGCTTTGCAGCCGCAATTATCGACGGTGCTATCAGCTTAAGCTCACCATAGGGAAGAAGTACCTCCGCAGTACCGATAAT
>JBJFHS010000125.1:0-15647 GCA_051893885.1 Eubacteriales bacterium | reverse complement strand
AAAAACAACAAAAAAGCCTTGCAGACCTACCAATCCACAAGGCTATTTTTGTTTCTGGAGACAACTGGAATCGAACCAGTGACCCCTTGCATGTCAAGCAAGTACTCTAACCAGCTGAGCTATGCCTCCGCAACGCTGTTATTATACCATATCGTTTCGCATATTGCAAGAGTTTTTTACAAATTTTTTTATTTTATTTTCATTATTTTTGCCGGAGATACTGCAATCCAAAAAGCTGTCGTCTCCTCTCCTTGACTTTTCCGGCGGTATACGATATAATTAAAGCAGAGAATATATCAAAAATCAGATTGGATGCGTTTTACATGAAAAAAGTTATGGTGGTTTTCGGAACAAGACCCGAAGCCATAAAAATGTGCCCGCTTGTCAAAGAGCTGAAGTCACGTCCCGAGCTTGAAGTAACTCTCTGTGTCACCGGACAGCACAGGCAGATGCTCGATCAGGTCCTCGAGGCGTTTGACGTTCACCCCGACTACGACTTATCCATAATGAAGGAAAAGCAGAATCTCTTTGACGTCACAGTGAATATCCTCGAGAGAATAAAAAGTGTGCTCGACGAGGTTAAGCCGGATGTCGTCCTTGTCCACGGCGACACGTCGACTACATTTGTAACCGCGCTTGCCTGCTTCTATATGCAGATTCCCGTCGGTCACGTCGAAGCCGGACTCAGAACCTACAATATCTATTCCCCATATCCTGAGGAGTTCAACCGTCAGGCGGTCAGCATCATCGCAAAATTCAACTTCGCCCCGACAGAGCTCGCAAAACAGAACCTTGTTAAGGAGGGAAGGGACGAGAGCTCGATTTATGTCACGGGAAACACCGCAATCGACGCGCTCAGAATCACGGTCAGGCCCGACTACACCCATCCCGAGCTCGAGTGGGCTGACGGAAAACGGCTTATCATAATCACCGCGCACCGCAGGGAAAATCTCGGCGAGCCGATGCACCATATGTTCCGTGCAATCAGGCGAATCATCGACACCCACCCCGACGTCTGCGCGATCTATCCGATCCATATGAATCCCCTTGTGCGTGAGGCTGCGGAGGCTGAACTCGGCGGATGCGACAGAGTCCACATTATAGAGCCTCTCGATGTCCTTGACTTCCACAACTTCATCGCGCGCAGCTATATGATTCTCACCGACAGCGGCGGAATACAGGAGGAAGCCCCGTCGCTCGGAAAGCCGGTTCTCGTCATGCGCGACACGACCGAAAGACCGGAGGGAATCGCGGCAGGCACTCTCAAGCTCGTCGGAACTGATGAGGAGGTCATTTACTCCGCGTTCAAGCAGCTGCTCGAGGACGAGGAGGAGTATGGAAAAATGAGCCATGCGTCAAATCCATACGGCGACGGTCTGGCGTGCAGGCGGATTGCGGACGTGCTGGTCGAAAAACTGTAATTGTCCTCTGCCCCATTTAAATCACTTTAACCGGATGAAAAGTTCAGTCGGAAAACTGCTCCGATCGGACTTTTTTTGTTTATATTTTTAACTTATCTGGCATTGTACTATCAATTTGTACAGAAAAAACAAGCGCATCCATCAGAAAACTGTTGCACGACAGTACAAAAAAAGTAGTGCGCGGCATTGAAATTTTACTTGTTATTTGGTATAATATATCCGTAGTAATTTGCCGAAATTTCGGTTTTTATAAATACACGTAAACTTTAATGGAGGACATATGTATGACTAAAGTTACCATTATAGGCGCAGGAAGCGTCGGCTCAACAATCGCGTACACTCTCGCGGTCGGAGGTATCGCCACAGAAATCGTAATGATCGATATCAACGAGGAAAAGGCCCTCGGCGAAGCTCTCGACATCCGTCAGGGAACACCCTTCTGCCCGCCCGTCTCCATCTATGCCGGAACATACCGCGACGCGTGCGACTCCGACATCGTTGTTATCACCTCCGGTGTTGCGAGAAAGCCCGGTCAGTCCCGTCTCGACCTCGCACAGACAAACGTGGACATCATCAAATCCATCATCCCCCAGATAACAACCTACGCACCCGATGCTACGTATGTAATTGTAAGCAACCCTGTTGACATTCTCACCTATACATGGTGCAAGTGCTCCGATATTCCCGAAAACAAGATTATCGGCTCGGGTACTATCCTTGATACCGCAAGACTCCGCGCCCGTATTTCCGAATATTACAACATCAACCGTCAGAATGTTCACGCATATGTCTTCGGCGAACACGGCGACTCATCTTTCGTTCCGTGGTCCATAGCCAACATCTCCAATGTTCCCGTTGACGACTACCACAACGTAATCACCAGCAGCGAAAACATCTACACCCCCATCGACCACGACGAAATCGAAACCTATATCAGAAAGTCCGGCGGAAGAATCATCCAGCGTAAGGGCGCGACCTTCTATGCAATCGCTCTTTCCACCTGCCACATCTGCAAGTGCGTAATCAGCGGCATGGACACAACCCTCACCGTTTCCTCCATGATGCACGGCGAATACGGAATCGACGGACTCTGCCTCAGCACACTCAATATCGTAGGACGCGACGGTCTCCGCGGAAAGATCCTCACACCCATCACCGATGAGGAAAAGGCACTTCTCCACAAGAGCGCAGACAGCCTGAAAGCAGTTATCGACAACATCAAAATATAAGATATAAATTAAGGAAAGAAAAATGGAATACCGTATAGAACACGACTCTATGGGCGAGGTCAAGGTCCCCGCTGATAAATACTGGGCAGCCCAGACCGAAAGAAGCCACGAAAACTTCAGAATCGGCGTCGGAATCGAAACTATGCCGAGAGAGATAACAAAGGCGTTCGGCGTTCTCAAAAAGGCAGCCGCAATCGCCAACCACGAGCTGAAGCCCCAGAAAATGACCGACGAAAAGCTCCGCTTCATTTCACAGGCGTGCGATGAGGTAATCTCCGGCTCTCTCAACGAACATTTCCCGCTCGTTGTATGGCAGACCGGAAGCGGCACTCAGTCAAACATGAACGCCAACGAGGTCATCGCAAACCGCGCAAACGAGCTCGCCGGACAGAAGCTCTGCCATCCCAACGACGACATCAACATGAGCCAGTCCTCCAACGACACCTTCCCGACAGCTATGCACATCGCTGCGGTATGCTCAATTGAGGACAAGCTCATTCCCGCCGTAAATAAGCTCATCACAACCTTCAGAAAGCTCGAGCATATGCACGAGGGCATCACAAAGAGCGGCAGAACCCACCTCCAGGACGCAACTCCCATCAGGTTCTCGCAGGAAATTTCAGGCTGGCGTTCCTCACTTGAGAAGGATGTCGAGCTTATCGAACGCTCACTTCCCGCACTCAAGACACTCGCTCTCGGCGGAACAGCTGTCGGAACCGGTCTCAACGCTCCCAAGGGCTTTGACACAAAGGTCGCCGATGCAGTTTCCGAAATCACCGGAAAGCACTTTGAAACCGCGGAAAACAAGTTCCATGCCCTCACAAGCAAGGATGAAATCGTATTTGCTCACGGCGCGGTAAAAGCTCTCGCCTGCGATATGATGAAGATAGCAAACGATGTAAGATGGCTTGCCTCCGGTCCCAGACTCGGTCTCGGCGAGATCACGATTCCCGAAAACGAGCCCGGCTCCTCCATCATGCCCGGCAAGGTCAACCCGACACAGTGCGAGGCTGTCACAATGGTAGCCGTTCAGGTAATGGGCAACGACGTGGCGGTTTCAATGGCAGCGTCACAGGGCAACTTCGAGCTCAACGTATTCATGCCCGTCTGCATCTATAACTTCCTCCAGTCCGTGCGTCTCCTCGCCGAGGCTATCGTCTCCTTCAACGACAACTGCGCAGTCGGAATCCGTGCAAAGGAAGACAAAATGCACGACAACCTCTACAACTCTCTCATGCTCGTGACGGCGCTCAACCCATATATCGGCTATGAAAACGCCGCAAAGACCGCTAAAAAGGCATTCAAGGAGAATATCTCCCTCAAAGAAGCCTGCGTGGCTCTCGGTTTCCTCACGGCGGAAAAGTTCGACGAGGTCTTCAAGCCCGAGGAAATGGCGTAAAACAACAGCAATAAATTAATTTGGAGTTAAAATATATGAAAATTTCGTATTATCCGGGATGCACGCTCAAAAACAAAGCCCGCAGCCTTGACAGATATGCGAGAGAATCGGCGGCAGCACTCGGCTATGAGTTCGAGGAAATCGAAAACTGGCAGTGCTGCGGCGGTGCGTACACATCCGCAAAGGATGAAATCGCGACTAAGCTTCCCTCAGTCAGGGCGCTTGCTGAAGGCTACGCAAACGGAGGCAGGGTCGTAACGGTCTGCTCCGCGTGCTACAATGTCCTCGCACAGACAAACCACGAGTTCAGCGTAAATCCCGACTTCGACATGAGAGTGAACAACTACCTGTCTCCCGACCTCGAATATCACGGAGAGGGAAAGGTAATTCACTTCCTCGAGCTGCTTCGGGACGAAATCGGCTTCGACGAGCTCAAAAAGAAGGTGGTAAAACCCCTCACCGGCAAAAAAATCGCCGCGTATTACGGATGCCTCCTCCTTCGCCCGTCATCGGTTCTGAAGTTCGACGACCCGGAAAACCCCGAAATCATGGAAAATCTCATCCGTGCTCTCGGCGCTGAACCGGTCGTGTACCCCATGAGAAACGAGTGCTGCGGCGGATATATCACCCTCGAGGACACAAAGCAGGCTGAAAAGAGAAGCAGCGCGGTCGCCTCCAGTGCAAAGGATATGGGCGCGGACTTTATGATAACCGCCTGCCCGCTCTGCCTCTACAATATCAAAAAGCACTCCGACACAGGTCTGGAAATCAAATATTTCACCGAAGTCCTCGCCGAGGCTCTCGGAATCAAAGAAGAATAACATGGAGGCTCTCTTATAATGGATACAAATATGAAGGAACAGATTCTCCGTATAAGCGGCTCCGACGTGAGAAAATGTATGCGCTGCGGCAAATGCTCCGCAACCTGCCCCTCCTACGATGAGATGGAGTACCACCCGCATCATTTCGTCTACATGGTTGAGCAGGGCGATATCGAAAGACTCATGAAATCCGAGTCGATCTATAAATGTCTGACCTGCTTTGCGTGCGTCGAGAGATGTCCGCGCGGAGTTGAACCTGCAAAGGTAGTTGAAGCCGTCAGACTTGAGGTTATCAGACAGCAGGGAAACAACCACATGAAGGCTGACGATATACCAGCAAAGCTCGACGAAGATATGCCCGGTCAGGCGCTTATGACCGCAATGAGAAAATATTCCAAGTAATATATAAAAAAAGCAGTAACCCTTTTAAGTCAAGCTGTTCTCAGCTCAAAGAAAGGCATGGTCAAGAATAATAATGCAAAGAATTGGTGTATTTGTATGTCACTGCGGTACGAATATCGCAGGAACGGTTGACGTAAAAGCCGTAGCCGAAGCTCTCGGTCGCGAACAGTCGGTCGTATTCGCTACGGATTACACATATATGTGCTCCGAATCAGGTCAGAACCTGATCAAGGATACAATAAAATCACATAACCTCACGGGCGTTGTCGTTTGTTCGTGCTCACCGAGAATGCACGAGGCAACCTTCCGTAAGGCAGCGGCTTCAGTTGGTCTCAACCCTTATATGGTGGAAATTGCCAATATCCGCGAGCAGTGCTCATGGATACATAAGGACAAGGCAGAGGCTACCGAAAAGGCGATAATCCTCGGACGCGCCGCAATCGCCAAAGTTCTCTTAAATACTCCTCTCACTGCGGGAGAAAGCCCCGTCGTCAAGAGAGCTCTCGTAATCGGCGGCGGCATCGCGGGAATTCAGACAGCCCTCGATATCGCTGAAGCCGGATTTGAAGTCGATATCGTCGAGAAGAAGTCCACAATCGGCGGAAAAATGACCCAGATCGACAAGACCTTCCCGACACTCGACTGCGCAGCCTGCATCCTCACCCCGAAAATGGTCGACTGCGCGCAGAACGAAAAAATCAAAATCTATTCCTACAGCGAGGTTGATTCGGTTTCCGGCTTCGTCGGCAATTTCTCCGTAAAAATCAAGAGAAAAGCCCGCTTTGTTGATGAAACAAAATGCACCGGATGCGGACTCTGCACCGAAAAATGCCCCGTGAAGAACGTTCCCAACGAGTTCAACCTCGGCATGGACAACCGCCGCGCCATCTATATCCCGTTTGCTCAGGCTGTTCCGAAGGTGGCGACGATCGACCCCGACCACTGCAATATGCTCAGAAACGGCAAGTGCGGCGTATGCTCAAAGGTCTGCACAGCCGGAGCTATCGACTACAAGCAGACCGATACGATTGTTGAAGAAAAGTACGGCGCAATCGTGGTCGCAACCGGATTCAACCCCATCGACGTCTCAAAATACGGCGAATACGCATACAACCAGTCAAAGGATGTCATCACCTCACTCGAATTCGAGAGACTTACCAACGCCGCAGGTCCTACAGCCGGAACTCTCCTCAGACCTTCCGACGGAAAGCATCCCCACACGATAGTATTCGTTCAGTGCGTGGGCTCGAGATGCACTCCCGAGAGAGGCAAGCAGTACTGCTCGAAGATATGCTGTATGTACACGGCAAAGCACGCTATGCTGACCCGCGAAAAATACCCCGACACCGAGGTCTACGTGTTCTATATCGACGTACGTACCCCCGGAAAGAACTTCGACGAGTTCTACCGCAGAGCTGTTGAGGATTACGGCGTACACTATATCAAGGGCGCGGTCGGCAAGGTTTCTCCTCAGGCTGACGGCACTCTCGACGTTCAGGCGTCCGACCTCATCATGGACGAGCAGCTCCACATCAAGGCTGACCTTGTAGTCCTCGCTGCCGCAATCGAACCCGACAAGAGCGCACGTCCCCTTGCGACAATGCTCACTGCATCAATGGATACAAACGACTTCTTCACCGAGGCTCACCCGAAGCTCAGACCTGTTGAGTCGCCCACAGCGGGAATCTTCCTCTCCGGCGTATGTCAGGGACCGAAGGATATCCCCGAAACCGTATCTCAGGCGAGTGCGTGCGCAGCCAAGGTTATCGGACTCCTCGTCAAGGATAAGCTGACCTGCAACCCGTGCGTGGCTCACTCCAACGAAAATATGTGCAACGGCTGCTCACAGTGCGCTAACGTTTGCCCGTACGGCGCTATCACATATGTCGAAAAGGAATTCAGAATGCCCGACAGAACCACAAAAATCAGACGTGTGGCGAGTGTCAACCCCGCTGTATGCCAGGGATGCGGCGCTTGTACCGTCACCTGCCCGTCGGGAGCTATGGACCTCTTCGGCTTCTCTAACAACCAGATCATGGCGGAGGTAGACGCGATATGCAAGTAAATGAAAATGAAAAATTCGTCCCGACCATAGTGGCGTTCTGCTGCAACTGGTGCTCATATGCCGGCGCGGACTTGTCGGGTACAAACCGGCTTCAGTATCCCGCCAATGTAAAAATCATCAGAGTCCCGTGCTCGTGCCGCGTAAACCCGATGTTCATTCTCCGCGCGTTCCAGAGAGGCGCTGACGGCGTTATCCTCTGCGGATGCCATCCGGGAGACTGCCATTACACAACGGGCAACTACTACGCGCGCCGCCGCATGACGCTGTTATTCAGTATGCTTGACTACCTCGGAATCGAGAGAAACAGAACAAGAGTAGAGTGGGTCTCCGCCGCAGAGGGTGCTAAATTCGCTGCGACAATGAACAGCTTTGCCGAAGAAATCACAAAGCTCGGACCTAACCGCAGACTGGAGGACCTGAGATGCAGGAAGTAATGATAAAAAGAGCGAAGGAGCTCCTCGCCGACGGAACGGTAAAGCGCGTTATCGGCTGGCAGAAGGGCGAATTCGCGTATGATATGACCCCCGCGGTATTTGAAAGCGCAGAGGAAATTGACAAAAACTTTGTTTACGACGGATTCTGCGCAGCCAACGTTTCAAAATATCTTATAAAGGAATCCGCAAAGGCCGATGCCGGAAAAATCCTCGCGTTTTTAAAGCCCTGCGACACATATTCCTTCAACCAGCTCACCGCCGAGCACAGAATCAACCGCGACAACATCTACGTTATCGGAATCGCGTGCGAGGGAAAGGCTGACGTAAACAAAATCAAGGCAAAGGGAATAGACGGTATCATCGGTATCGACGAGGACGGGGACAACTACATTGTAAAGACCGTTTACGGCGATGAGACTGTATCGAAAAAGGAAGTTATCGCCGACCGCTGCCTCACCTGCAAGAGCAAGAAGCATATGGTATATGACGAGCTCATCGGTGAGGAAGGCGAAGACAACCCCGACTGCGGCAGATTCGACATGGTCGCAAAGCTCGAGGGTATGAGCGCCGACGAACGCTTTGAATTCTGGAGAGGCGAGCTGTCGAGATGTATCCGCTGCAACGCCTGCCGCAATGTATGTCCCGCCTGCACCTGTGAGCAGTGTGTGTTCGACAACCCGAACTCGGGAATCGCTCAGAAGGCTGCCGCCGACACCTTTGAGGAAAAGATGTTCCACATAATCCGCGCGTTCCACGTTGCCGGAAGATGCACCGACTGCGGCGAATGTTCGAGAGTCTGCCCCGAGCACATCCCGCTCCACCTCCTCAACCGCAAGTTCATCAAGGATATCGATGAGCTGTACGGCGACTACACCGCGGGCAGCGACACTGAATCCCGCCATCCGCTCACATCCTATACCTTCGGTGACGCGGAACCCTCAGTTGTACACGAAAGAGGTGCTGAATAATGAAATATATCGCTAAAGCCGACTTAAACCTCTTCCTCGCCTCCGCTGCAAAGGTTATGAAGGTCTATGTCCCCGTTGACAATAACGCAGGCAAGGCTGAATACAAGGTCTGGAAGGACGGAACCGTGGTTTCTTCCGCGCTCCACACCACACGCAGCGCAAAGGATTTCTTCTTCCCGCAGACAGAAAACCTCGTTGAATTCAAAATAGACCACAAAAATATCGAAATTATCGACCCCAGAAAGGAAAACGAGGATTTCGCTGTATTCGGCGTCCGCGCGTGTGATGTCCGCAGCTTCGATATTCTCGACAGAGTTTTCCTCTCGGAGCCGGTCGATACATACTATAAAAATCGCCGCGAGCACTCGCTCATCATCTCGATGTCATGCGACCGCCCGCACGAAACCTGCTTCTGCTCCGCGTTCGGCATAGATTCGTCAGAACCCGCGGGAGACGTTGTGTTCACCACCGCGAAGGACGGCTATTACGTTGCAGCCAAAACCGAAAAGGGCGAGAAATTCCTCTCATCCCTCGACTGCGCGTTTGAAGAAAAGGATGCTTCCGGCGCTGAAGAGGCAAAGGCTCAGACAAAGGAAATCATGTCCCGCCTGCCGCTCTCAAAGCTCGACACAGCTTCCTTCGGCGGAGGAAAAACCGCTGCGCTGTTCGACAGACCCGAGTGGGCTGAGCTCTCTGAGGCTTGTATCGGCTGCGGAACCTGCACATTCGTCTGCCCGACCTGCCAGTGCTATGACATCCGTGACTACAATACCGGTCACGGCATAAAGAGATTCAGATGCTGGGACAGCTGTATGTATTCCGACTTCACAAAAATGGCCGGCGGCAACCCCAGACTCACACAGAAGGAAAGATTCCGCCAGAGATTTATGCACAAGCTCGTATATTATCCCGAAAACAACGACGGCATATTCGGCTGCGTGGGCTGCGGAAGATGCCTTGCGTCCTGCCCGATTCACATGAACATCGTTAAAGTTATTAAAAAACTGACGGAGGAAGATAAATAATGAACGAAACCCTGATTCCTCATCTCGGAGTAGTTACCGATATAAGAATTGACACACCCGACGTTAAAACGTTCAGAGTCCTCACTCCCGACGGCAAAAAGCCCTTTGAGCATATGCCCGGTCAGTGCGCCATGCTCTCAATTCCCGGCGTCGGCGAGGCTATGTTTTCGATAACCTCCTCTCCCACAAACCGCGAATACATGGAGTTCTCCATTAAAAAGTGCGGCTGCCTCACCGAATGGCTCCACATGATGGACGTCGGTCAGAATATCACAATCCGCGGTCCTTACGGAAAGCCGTTCCCAGTTGAAGGCGACCTCAAGGGCAAAGATCTTCTCTTTATCGCCGGAGGTATCGGTCTCGCTCCTCTCCGTTCCGTTATCAACTACGTCAGAGACAACAGACAGAACTACGGCAGCATCCAGATCGTGTACGGCGCGAGATCAAAGGACGACCTTGTAGACTACAAGGAAATCATCGACGAGTGGATGGCTGACGACGGCGTTGAGGTCAACCTCACAATCGACCGCGAACAGGAAGGCTGGGACGGTCACGTCGGATTCATCCCGAATTACGTCAAGGAACTCAGCCCCGACCTCAAAAAGACAGTCCTCATGTGCGGTCCTCCCGTAATGATCAAGTTCACGCTCCAGGGTCTGACAGAGCTCGGCTTCAGTAAAACTCAGATTTACACCACAATGGAACTCAGAATGAAGTGCGGCGTGGGCAAGTGCGGAAGATGTAACATCGGCTCAAAATACGTCTGCAAGGACGGACCCGTGTTCCGATTCGACGAACTCGGCGAGCTTCCGGATGAATATTAATTTTGACTGATACTGATATTGGAGATTGTATTATATGGAAAATATGGTTCATGTGTTTATCATGGGCAAGCAGTACGAAGTTCCGTCCAACCTCACCATCATGGGCGCGATGGAATACGCCGGATATCAGCTTGTCCGTGGCTGCGGATGCCGTAACGGTTTCTGCGGCGCCTGCGCAACTATTTACAGAATAAAAGGCGACCGCGAGCTCAAGGTTTGCCTCGCCTGCCAGACAAAAGTAGAAGACAATATGTATATCGCAACCCTGCCGTTCTTCCCCCTCGTAAAGCAGGTCTACGATATGGAAAAAATCAAGCCCACCGAGGCAATCATGATGCAGCTCTACCCCGAAATCTACTGCTGCATCGGATGCAACGCCTGCACCAAGTCCTGCACGCAGGGTCTTAACGTCATGCAGTACATCGCATACGCTCAGAGAGGCGACTTCGAGAAATGCGCTGAGCTCTCGTTCGACTGCGTAATGTGCGGAGTATGCTCCTCAAGATGCCCCGCAGGTATCTCACACCCTCAGGTCGCAATGCTCGCAAGAAGAATCAACGGCAAGTACGTCGCTCCCGGCTGCGAACACCTCGACAAGAGAGTCCGCGAAATCAAGGACGGTACATTTGAAGAGCTCCTTGAATCCCTTATGCAGAAGCCTATTGAGGAAATGAAAGAACTCTACAACAATAGAGAAATCGAGAAATAAGAAAGGAGCGCACCACTAATGTACACAGGACAGATGTATGAATCCATGAAAAAGGTGGAGGCTGCCAGAGAAGCAAATGCCGTCCTCGAACCCCGCAGAATGACTGCAGAGGAAAAGGACACGCTCCTTGAAACTTTCCACCCCGACTATAAGAAATCGGAATTTTCCACACTTAAAGTCGGTGTAAACTCCGGTGAGCAGGTTCCGCACGAGCTTGCAGCACTTTTGCAGGCTCACTCGAGAATCTCCGCACAGGATGTAGACCTCAACAAAATCGACTATGATGTAGACGTGCTCATCATCGGAGGCGGCGGAGCGGGTGCTTCTGCTGCAATCGAGGCCGACAACAACGGCGCGAAAACCATGATTGTCACAAAGCTCCGCATAGGCGACGCCAATACAATGATGGCTGAGGGCGGTATCCAGGCGGCTGATAAGGAAAACGACAGCCCCGCAATCCACTATGTTGACGCTTTCGGCGGCGGTCACTTTGCTGCAAAGCCCGAGCTCCTCTATAAGCTTGTAAACGAAGCTCCTGAGGCAATCCAGTGGCTCTCAAACCTCGGCGTTGAGTTTGACAAAGCTCCCGACGGAACGATGATCACAACTCACGGCGGCGGTACATCCAGAAAGAGAATGCACGCTGCAAAGGACTATTCCGGCGCTGAAATCATGAGAACCCTCCGCGACGAAGTTCTCAACCGCGGAATCCCGGTAGTTGACTTCACTGCTGCTGTCGAGCTCATCCTCGATGAAAACGGAAAGTGTGCCGGCGCAGTTCTTATGAATATGGAGACAAAAGAGCTCCTCGTCGCACGCGCTAAAACCGTTATCCTCGCAACCGGCGGCGCAGGACGTCTCCACTATCAGGGCTTCCCGACTTCAAACCACTACGGCGCAACCGCTGACGGTCTTATTCTCGGCTACAGAGTCGGCGCAAAGCTGCTTTATGCGGATACACTCCAGTATCACCCGACCGGAGCGGCATATCCCGAGCAGATTTTCGGCGCGCTCGTTACAGAAAAAGTCCGTTCACTCGGTGCAAAGCTCGTCAACGTAAACGGCGAAGTGTTCATGCACCCGCTCGAAACCCGTGACGTCTGCGCTTCCTCCATCATCCGCGAATGCACAGCGAGAGGAAACGGCGTACATACTGCTGACGGTGTTGGCGTATGGCTCGACACTCCCATGATTGAGCTCAAGGGCGGCGAAGGAACTATCGAAGCGAGAATCCCCGCGATGATGAGAATGTTCGCAAAGTACGGAATCGACATCAGAAAAGAACCCATCCTTGTTTATCCCACGCTTCACTACCAGAACGGCGGTCTCGACATCACCTCCGACGGCATGACAGGTGTAGAAAACCTCTACGCTGCCGGTGAAGTTGTCGGCGGTATCCACGGCAGAAACAGACTTATGGGCAACTCGCTCCTCGACGTCATCGTATTCGGCAGAAACGCCGGTAAGTACGCTTCAGAAAAGTCAAAATCTGTCGAGGTCGGCGCGCTTACTCTCGAGCATATCGGCAAATTCGCCGCAGAGCTTGAGAACGCAGGCATCGAAACCGAAGTACAGTCCCCGAAGCTCCTCCCCACATATACCCACGGCAACCCCAACATTACAAAGGCTCCCTTCTGATTTCAAGCTGAAAATTGGTTGAAGAATTAATCTGCTCGGTTTTTATCGGGCAGATTTTTTGTTATGTGGATGCAGTGATTTTTTCGCGCGGCATTGAATATTATCTAATAAAAAATGAAAATCGGGGGAAGCGAGTGGAACAGAGCCTTGACAAAGCCGAAGCCGTCAGAGCGGTTGTCGGAAAAATCACGGGGGACGAAAATATCAGGGAAAAGCTGAAAAAATACGGCATTGAGGAAAACACTTCAATTACAGTTATAGGCAAAATCAGCTTCGGCGGGGTCATCGTGGCGGTGGACGGAAAGAATTTTGTGCTGACAAAGACGCTCGCCGAAAATATATTTTTGATAAAATGACAAAAATTGCTCTTTGCGGCAATCCGAATTCAGGCAAAACAACCATATTCAATGCTCTTACCGGCTTGAATCTGCATACCGGCAACTACAATGGCGTCACGGTTTCGGCATACGAGGCACGTCTGACAAACGACGTCACAGTCTGCGACCTCCCGGGCATTTTCACGCTCAAGCCCGACACCCGTGACGAGATCTCAGCCTGCGAATATCTTAAAAAATCCGCCGATAAAGCTGTCATTATTGCCGACGGATGCTCGATAGAAAAAATCGCGCCGATTGCTTCTTCTCTCGCCGAAATGAAGCTGCCGTGTGCTGCCGTTATCACAATGGCAGACCTGCTCGAGCGCGATGGAGCGAAAATCGACATGGATAAGCTCGAAAAAACGCTCGGAATCCCTGTTTTTATCAGCGACAGAAAGAAATTCGACGCACTCCGCGACTTCATTCTCTCCGCCGAATACAGAACGGTTAGAGATTGTTCGCCGTCTGAACTGCAGTCGTGCATTGTCGGAGAGAGAAGGGAAGGGCTGTGCTTGTTTGACAGGCTGCTTTTTTCTGGCGGAATCGGGTTTGTACTGCCGTTTATACTGATTCTGCCGATTATTTTTATCTATTCCTGCATCTCTCCGCTGCTGACTGAGGTCGTCGGATATTTTTTGGAGCTGCTGAAAATTTTTATTGTGAGCCGGCTCGGAGCTTCACCGTTCTGGCTGCGGCATTTTATCTCGGAGGCAGTCTTCGGCGGCGCGCTTACCGTACTCGAGTTCGTCCCGTCGGTCGTTCTGACAATCGCGTATCTGACATTTTTAGAGGAATCCGGAATCGCGCCGAGACTCTGTGCTGTAATGTCGCCGTTTTCGGAGTCAATCGGAATCTCTCCCGGAGCTGTCAGCGCATTTTTGCTCGGTTTCGGATGCACAGTTCCGGCGGTTGATGCGCTCCGTGCGGTTGACCGCAAATCGGCACGTCGAGCGTCGTACATTCTGCCGTTTTTCCAGTGCAGCGCGAAAATTCCGGTATTTTACCTGTTCACAGCGGTGTTTTTTCCAAAAAATCCGGTTTTAACACTGTTTTTGATTTATCTCGGGGGAGTTCTGGTATCTTTTGCGGTCGGATACATCAGTAAGCTGACAAGCAGAAGCGAACCCGTGTGCGGTGTAATCGAACTTCCGCGGTACAGGAGACCGGCATTGCGCAATATTGTGCATAATTCGGCTGACAAATGCGGCGAGCTGACGAAAAAAATTGCAACTGTGCTCCTGATTCTGTCGTCCGTCGTGTGGCTTCTCTGTCACCTTACCCCGTCGCTTGAGTTCGTCGGAGAGGACAGATACGCCGATTCGCTTCTATACACAATAGGCGGAATGCTCGCTCCGATTTTTGCCCCGCTCGGGTTTGACAGCGGAATCGCGGCGGCGTCTCTTGTCAGCGGAATTTTCGCTAAAGAGGGCGTGCTCACCTCTCTCTCAGTCTGTGCGGGCAGGGACGGGGTGAAATTCATCGCGCAGGAAGTGTTCGGCATACCCTCGGCGGTGTCGTTTCTGACGTTTTTCGCGCTGTATCCGCCCTGTGTCACCGCTTTTTTCGCGTATTCTGAGGAATTCGGAATATTTCACGCCGTAAAATGCGCCCTTGTCCAGTTTGCAGCAGCGTATATTCTGTCGTTTGCGGTTTACCGGCTTGCATTGATTGCGGTGTGAATAAAAATAATAAAGATTTTGAATAATTGTTGAAATTTCAAACTGTGTATGCTATAATAGCCCGTGCGGAGAGGTACTTCGGTTTAAAAAGGAAACAGGTGGAATTCCTGTGCGAGCCCGTCACCGTGATCACGTCAAGCCGCCATATTGTGGAACCGCAGCCATAGCCATTGGGAAACCGAGAAGGCATGGCGGCTATATCCGTGTCAGTCGGGATACTTGCCTCATCAGCGCTGTCAATTCCGCGAGCTCCGGTGTTAAAATAAATATATGCTTGAAGTATGTGTATATTTACGACAGCGCGCGCAGTAAAAAAACAAATTCAAGGAGAAAAAAAGATGAAAAAACACACCAAAGCTTTCCTCAGACTTTCCGCTGTCGTCATGCTTATTGCGGTTATGGCGTTCTCTTTCATTTCCTGTGACAAGGAAGAGACAACCGGCGCGGGAGAGATTACCATCACAGTTGCCGTCGTAAACAAGGCGGGAGAGACAACCGAACACGAGATCAAGACCGAAAAAACCAATCTGGCCGACGCTCTGCTCGAAGCAGGACTTGTCGAGGGTACAAATGACCAGTACGGCCTGTACATCACGACAGTTAACGGCGAGGTAGCTGACTATGACGCAGATCAGGCATACTGGGCGCTTTCAAAG
>JBJFHS010000124.1:0-3932 GCA_051893885.1 Eubacteriales bacterium | reverse complement strand
GTCAGCCCTCTCCTCAATGATTCCGGAGACAATGAAAACTCCGTCCTTCGCGAGGTAATTTCCGACGTCGGGCGCAAGGCGTATGATCACGTCAGCCACAATGTTCGACACAACGATATTGTATCCGCCGTCTGTCTTCTTTGCCTGCTTCAGAAGGTCAGAAACCGCGCATTCAACGTTCGGAGTGTGGTTGAGCTCGGTGTTTTCCTTTGCCACCCTGATTGCCACGGGGTCGATATCGCACGCGAAGCACTCTCCCGCACCGAGCTTTGCCGCAGCTATTGCCAGAATACCTGAGCCGCATCCGACGTCAAGAACGGTACAGCCCTCTTTTACGTAATCCTCGACAAATCCGGCGCAGAGGCGTGTGGTTTCATGCGTTCCCGTGCCGAAAGCCATTCCGGGCTCCATTAGAACGATAGTCTCGCCCTCCTTCGCGTCGTAGGTCTCCCATACGGGCACGATGACAAGTCTGCGTCCGGTTTTGATGGGCTTGTAATATTTCTTCCATGAATTCGCCCAGTCCTCCTCATTGACGCCGATGTGCTCGATAGTGAAGTCGATACCGCAGTCCTCAAGACGCTGTTTGATGAAAAGCTCGCTCTCCGCGGGGGATTTTATCGTGGGTATGAATACGGACACCGCGGATTTTGTTTTGTCCGCCTCCATAATTTTCTCGTCGATGAGGTCGGCATAAACTCCCTCAAGAATATCGTCGACATCGGAGTAATCCTCGATCATAAGTCCGTTGTCAACCATTGACATAACGCCCGACACAAGCTCCGCGTCCTTTGAAGAACACGTGACTTTTATCTGAACCCAGCTGTTGTTTTCGTCCATTGCAGCCTCCGTTAATTTTTAATTCAATTGATTAATCAGCAATGATTAATTGTCCTTGTTTTCTTTTTTGTTGAACAGACGCTTGAAAAAGCTCGTTCTCTTTGAATAGTTGCTCTCACCGCACGACGCAGCGAATTTTTCAAGCAGGTTTTTCTGCTCAAAGGTGAGGTTTTTGGGCACTTCCACTACAACTGTAATGTAAAGATTTCCGCGGATCTTGGGATTATTGACCCTCACAACGCCCTTGTTTCTTATCGTGAACACCGTACCTGTCTGAGTTCCCTCGGGGATGTTGTATTTCATCGAACCCTCAAGAGTCGGGATTTCGATTTCCGCACCGAGAGTTGCCTCCGCGTAGGTTATCGGCACTTCGCAGTAGAGGTCGTCGCCGTCCCTTTCGAACACCGAATGAGGACGGACGCTGATTACAATGTTGAGGTCGCCCGCGCTGCCGCCGTTTATGCCGTCGCTGCCCTGATATTTGAGAGCGAGCTGCTGTCCGTCGTCGATACCCGCGGGAATGTTGACCTCGAGCTTTTTAGGCACACGGACAAATCCCGTTCCGCGGCAGGAATCGCATTTTTTCTCGATAATTTTACCGGTTCCCTTGCAGCTGTCGCAGGTTTTCTGTGTCTGCATGATTCCGAACGGTGTGCGCTGCTGAACTCTGACCTGACCCGTACCTCCGCACGCGCCGCAGGTTTTGGGTGATGTTCCCTTAGCCGCACCTGTTCCGCCGCAGTCATCGCACTTCTGAACTTTGCTGTACTGAATTTCCTTTTTGCATCCGAAAACGGATTCTTCAAACGAAATTGTAAGTCTTACTGTTATGTTGTCTCCTCTGACGGGACCGTTTCTCCTTGAGCCCGTGGGTGAACCGCCGAAGAAGCTCGAAAAAATGTCGTTTATATCAAATCCGCCGAAGTCACCGAAACCGCCGAATCCGCCCGCACCTGACGCAGGGTCGAACGCAGCGTGGCCGTACTGGTCGTATTTGGCCTTTTTGTCGGGGTCGGAGAGGACGTCGTAAGCCTCGTTGACCTCCTTGAATTTGGCTTCAGCCTCCTTGTCGCCGGGGTTCATGTCCGGGTGGTATTTCTTAGCAAGATTTCTGTATGCTTTTTTTATGGTTGCCTCGTCCGCGCTTTTGTCGACTCCGAGCACCTCGTAATAATCTCTTTTAGTTTCAGCCATTGATTAGCTCCTGTCACATACGTATGTACAGTCCGCAAAAAAGTTTGTACGGAGCTGTGTATGTTAATAAATTTCTCTTTCACCACGTATAGGGCGGAGTTTTTTGTTCCCCGCCCTGTGGTTTTTATCTGATTATATTCGATTTTTCAGCTTTATACACTGTTTCAGCCGATTGTTACTGGTTGGATTTGTCCTCGAAGTCGGAGCTGTAGTAGGTGTTTCCGTCTCCGCCCTGCTGTGAAGCGCCGCCGTCAAATCCAGCTCCGCCCGGGTTCTGACCCTGCTGCTGAGCGTACATCTTCTCGGCGATGGGATAGAACGCCTTCTCGAGAGCTTCGGTATCAGCCTTGATTGCCTCGGAATCGTCGGACTTGATTGTCTCCTTGAGCTTGTCGATTGCGGCTCTTACGGGAGCTTTGTCGTCCTCTGTAACCTTGTCGCCCATATCGGAGAGGCTCTTTTCGCTCTGGTAGATCATCTGCTCGGCTCTGTTCTTGATTTCGACAGATTCCTTCTTCTTCTTGTCTTCTTCGGCGAATCTCTCAGCCTCGTGAACGGCGCGGTCGATATCTTCCTTGGACATATTGGTGGAGGAGGTGATTGTGATGTGCTGTTCCTTGCCGGTTCCCTTGTCGGTTGCGGATACGTTTACGATGCCGTTTGCGTCGATATCGAATGTAACTTCGATCTGCGGAACTCCGCGCGGTGCGGGTGTGATTCCGTCGAGGATGAAGCGACCGAGTGTGGTGTTTCCAGCAGCCATATCGCGCTCGCCCTGGAGAACGTGAATCTCAACGGAGGTCTGACCGTCAGCGGCTGTGGAGTAAACCTGGCTCTTCTTTACCGGGATCGTGGTGTTTCTGTCGATGATGCGGTTGAACACGCCGCCGAGAGTCTCGATACCGAGGGACAGCGGAGTTACGTCGAGGAGGAGGAGGTCTTTAACGTCGCCGCCGAGAACTCCTGCCTGAATAGCAGCGCCTACTGCGACACATTCGTCGGGGTTGATTCCCTTGAAGGGTTCCTTGCCGATGAAGTTCTTGACAGCGTCCTGAACAGCGGGAATTCTTGTGGAGCCGCCTACGAGGAGAACCTTGTCGATCTGACCGACGGAAAGTCCTGCGTCAGCGAGAGCCTTCTTTGTGGGGGTCATTGTGCGTGCGACGAGGTCAGCGGTGAGCTCATTGAACTTGGCTCTGGTGAGAGTTGCGTCGAAGTGCTTCGGGCCTGTTGCGTCAGCTGTGATATAGGGGAGGTTGATGTTGGAGGATGTAACGCCGGAGAGCTCGATTTTGGACTTTTCTGCGGCTTCCTTGAGTCTCTGGAGAGCCATTTTGTCCTTTCTGAGGTCGATGCCGTTGTTTTCCTTCATGAATTCCTCTGCAATCCAGTCGATAATGCGGTTATCGAAGTCGTCGCCGCCGAGCTTTGTATCGCCGTTTGTAGCGAGAACCTCGAACACGCCGTCGGAAATCTCGAGGATGGATACGTCGAATGTACCGCCGCCGAGGTCGAATACCATTATCTTCTGTTCCTTGGATTCCTTGTCAACGCCGTATGCGAGAGCGGCTGCCGTGGGCTCGTTGATGATACGGAGGACTTCAAGACCTGCAATTTTGCCTGCATCCTTTGTAGCCTGTCTCTGAGCGTCCGAGAAGTATGCGGGAACTGTAATAACAGCCTGAGACACGGTGCCGCCGAGATATGCTTCAGCGTCGGATTTAAGCTTCTGGAGAATCATAGCGGAGATTTCCTGCGGGCTGTACTTCTTGTCGTCCACAGTTACTTTGTAATCGGAACCCATGTGACGCTTGATGGAAGAAATTGTTCTCTCGGGGTTTGTGATTGCCTGACGTTTTGCGACCTGACCTACAAGTCTTTCGCCGTTTTTGGAGAAT
>JBJFHS010000123.1:0-3959 GCA_051893885.1 Eubacteriales bacterium | reverse complement strand
ATAGTTTCTCATTTTTTCAGTTACAAGTGTCATAATAACCTCTCTGAATTATATTTTAATAATTTTTATGGCTGCTGAGCTTTATAATTCTGCATCCGGCAGCTCTTACGATTCTGTTGTACAATGCGAGATATTCACCCGTCGACGGAGGCAGCTTGACGTAAAGATTTTCAAGTCCAAGCTCGTCCGCACGTCTCAGGAGGGTGAAAAGACGTCTTGATGCTTCTTTGGCGTCCCCGCGAGGGCCTGTCAGCAGCATGACACCACCCTTGAAATATCCTGCATCTTCGTTTGAAACGAGCAGTCCGTAGTGTCCGGAGGCGTTTTCCTTGACATAGTTTACAAAAGTTTCGTCATCCGCGTCTATCAGGTGTACTTCGGCTTTCGGCGCGTAGTGCTTGTATTTCATTCCCGGGGATTCGGGTTTGATTTCGCCTGCGAGAGACGGCTCCACTACTGCGGGAGAGACGACAACCTTATCGCATATCTCGGCGAGCATATCCGCGGTGACGGCACCCGGTCTTAAAATCACACATCCGCTTCCGTCGAGCTTGATAACAGTGGATTCAAGTCCGAATTCGCAATCTCCGCCGTCGATTATCATGTCGATTCTGCCATTCATGTCGGCAAGCACGTGCTGAGCGTTTGTAGGAGAAGGAATTCCCGAACGGTTCGCACTCGGAGCCGCAATCGGGTGACCCGAAACCTCAATGAGTTTATGTGCGATTGGATTTGACGGACAGCGAATTCCGACTGTGTCAAGTCCCGCTGTGACCGTATCCGGAATGACGTCCTTCTTTTTGAGTATTACAGTTAGCGGACCGGGCATGAAGCGTTTTGCGAGCTTATAGTAAGTCTCGTTCGTATACGCGATTTTTTCGGCGTCCTCGGGAAAAGCGATGTGTACGATGAGCGGATTATCTGCTGGTCTTCCCTTTGCGGCGTATATTTTTTCCGCCGAAGTGGATATCAGCCCGCTTCCCGCGAGTCCGTAGACTGTTTCCGTTGGGATAGCCACAAGGCCGCCGTTTTTTATAACCTCCGCCGCTTTTTTAATAATTTCGTCATCAGCGGGAGTTCCGGTTATTTTTAAAAATTCTGTTTCCATTTTCTTACATATCACCTTATGTGAGTGTTGATTTTAAGCGAAGTCTCCGTTCTGGAGTTTAGCCGCAGTGTCAGCCGTAGCAAGGGCGTCAATCATTCCGTCGATATTTCCGTTCAGAAAGCTCTCGAGCGAATATATGGTATATCCGATTCGGTGGTCGGTCACTCGCCCCTGAGGATAGTTGTAGGTTCTGATTCTCTCGCTTCTGTCGCCTGTTCCCACCTGTGAGCGGCGTTCGCTTGCGATTTTTTCGTTTTGCTCGCGTGTTTTCATGTCGTACAGCTTAGCCCGGAGCAGCTTCATCGCCTTATCGCGGTTTTTGAACTGGCTTCTCTCGTCCTGGCACTCTATTACAATGCCGGTGGGTTTGTGCAGGAGTCTGATTGCGGATTCGGTTTTGTTTACGTGCTGACCGCCGGCTCCGCTCGATTTGATCGTCTCAATCTCGAGGTCGCTCTGGTTTATCTCAATCTCAACCTCTTCGGCCTCGGGAAGAACTGCGACGGTTGCCGTGGAGGTGTGGATTCTGCCGGATGCTTCAGTCTCGGGAACTCTCTGGACACGATGAACTCCGCTTTCATATTTGAACCTCGAATACGCGCCGTTTCCGGTAACCATAAATGTGATTTCGCGGAATCCGCCGAGTCCTGTTTCGTTCATGCTTACAGTTTCGGTTTTGTAGTGCATAATATCTGCGTACATTGTGTACATACGGTACAAAACCCCTGCAAAAAGCGCGGCTTCGTCTCCACCTGCTCCGGCCCGTATCTCAATCATGACGTTTTTTTCGTCCATCGGGTCTTTCGGCAGCAGAAGTATTTTCAGTTCCTCCTCAATACGCGCGGTATCGGCTTTGGATTTTTTGAATTCCTCGTCCGCCATCTCACGCATCTCGGGGTCGCTCTCACTTTCGAGCAGTTCCCATGCTTCCTCACTGTCACTGACAGCTTTTTTGTATTCGCGGTATTTTTCAATTACAGGCGCGAGTGAAGCTCTCTCCTTCATAAGGGAGGTAAAACGCTCCATATCGAGCATTGTCTCGGTTTTCGCGAGTTCTTCTTCTATATTGTCAAATCTGATTTCGGCTTCTTTAAGTTTATCAAGCATAAATATATCCGTTAAAATTAATATATTAAAAGGATAATCCGGTGCAGTAAGAAATTACACCGGAATATTCATCATTTTTAATTATTTGCAGAATGCGCTGAACGCACGGTGAGCTTCGTAAAGGTCAGATTTCGAGATAAGCTCAAACGGGGCGTGCATTGAGAGTACGGGAACGCCGATATCCACGGTTTCAATATTGTGGTTGGCGATAAACTTTGCAACAGTTCCGCCGCCGCCCTGGTCAACCTTGCCGAGCTCTGCTGTCTGCCAGATAACTCCGTATTCTTCAAATATTCTGCGCACATATCCGACAAGCTCTGCGGATGCGTCGTTTGTTCCGCCCTTTCCGCCCGAACCGGTGTATTTGGAGAGACCTACTCCGCAGTGGAGAATTGATGAATTGCGCTTTTCGGAAACTTCAGCGTAGTTGGGGTCGTAGCAAGCTGTAACATCTGCTGAGAGGCACTTTGAATTCATTCTTACGACGTTAGTATTTCCGCCGAGGTTCTTTGCGAGCTCATCTATGATATCGAACAGCAGGCAGCACTGCATACCGCTGATACCGTCGCTTCCGGTTTCTTCCTTGTCGGCGAGAACTGCCATACAGGTGTGTACGGAGTCGGAGTTTTCGATGAGTGCGGTGAGTGCGGGATATGCGCAGACTCTGTCGTCGTGACCGTAGGAGCCGAGGAGCCATCTGTCCATGCCGACGTCAACGGTGTTCTGTGCGGGAACAATTGAAAGCTCAGCGCTCATGAAATCAGATTCGGTGATTCCGTATTTTTCGTTGAGCATGATCATGATATTGAGCTTAACTTTTTCATCCGCGGGAGTGATTTTGCCGTCTTCCTCAAAATAGGGAGATGTTCCGAGTACCACATTGAGTCCTTCGCCGGTGAATGCCTGACCGAGGGGACGTGAGTTCTGATCCTTTGCAAGGTGCGGGAGAAGGTCGGTGATGCAGAATACGGGGTCGCCCGCTTCGTCGCCGATTTTTACGTCCACTGTGGTTCCGTCAGCTTTTGTCACAACGCCGTGAACTGCGAGCGGAATTGTAGCCCACTGATATTTTCTGACTCCGCCGTAATAATGTGTCTTGAAGTAAGCGAAGCCGTCGTTTTCATAGAGCGGGTGCTGTTTCAAATCAAGTCTGGGGGAGTCGATATGAGCGGCGCAGATTCTTACACCGTTGTTTATATCCTCCGTTCCGACCTTTATTGCGAACAGACCTTTTCCCCTGTTGTTGAGGTAAATTTTGTCTCCGGCTGAAACTTTATCGCCGAGCTTATATTCTCGCCAGCCTTCTTTTTCGAGCATAGCGACAGAGGCTTTTACGGCTTCGCGCTCCGTTTTGGAGTTGTCAAGCCATGCCGCGTAATTTTCGGCGTAAGCCTTTGCGTTATTGAGCTCATCTGCGGTTTTTACTTCAAACGCGCTCTTCTTCTTATAAAAAAGCTCCTCTTTAAGTGTTTGTCCCTTGGTCTTGTCACTCATTTTATTTTACTTCCTTTCAATTATTTTACTTTTAATAATATAATGTTTTATACATTTCGAGCTCTTCTTCGATTTTTTCCACCGCTTCGGCTACCTCTTTGTCAGGTATATTTACAAGGTTTCCGTTTTCGTCGATGTTTTCGGAATATTCCATCCAATATTCGACCTGCTCAGAATCTGTGAGATAAGCGGCAAAAGCTGTTTTCCAACGGTTATACTGAGTGTAGAGATACGACAGCAGATATGTGCC
>JBJFHS010000122.1:0-3966 GCA_051893885.1 Eubacteriales bacterium | reverse complement strand
CAACAATAGTGATACTTTCGCGCTACAGAAAATGTCCGTCGGATAAAATACTCGTTATCTACGGTAAAGTCGGTCAGACCCAGGACGGTCAGCAGCGCTCTGCCAAATGTATCCACGGCGGTGCATCGTTTATCTGGCCGGTGATTCAGTCCTACGAGTACCTTGACCTCACTCCCATGTCGATTCAGGTAGACCTCAGAAACGCACTCTCGAAGCAGAACATCCGCGTAGACGTCCCCTCGCGCTTTACCGTCGGTATTTCCACCGAAAACGGCATAATGCAGAACGCGGCCGAGCGGCTTCTCGGAATGAAAATCGACGAGATCAAGCAGATTGCAGAGGATATCATCTTCGGTCAGATGCGTCTTATCATCGCGACGATGGACATCGAGGAGATAAACTCCGACCGCGACAAGTTCCTCGAAGCTGTTTCGTCAAATGTAGAAACCGAGCTGAAGAAAATCGGACTTCGCCTGATAAACGTCAACGTGACCGATATTACGGATGAATCCGGATATATCGTCGCGCTCGGTCAGGAAGCCGCAGCAAAGGCCATCAACGACGCGAAAATCTCGGTTGCAGAGGCTGAAAGAGCCGGTGCGATCGGTGCGGCTGAGGCTGACCGCGACAAGCGTATCTCGGTTTCAAAGTCCGACTCCGAGGCTATCAGCGGTGAAAACGAGGCCAAAGCAAGAGTAGCCGACTCGGATGCAACCAGACGCGAAAAGGAAGCCGACGCTCTCAAACGTGCAACCGCCGCAGAAAACATCGCAAAGGCCCGCGCTCAGGAGGAATCCTTTGACGCACAGAGAGCAGCCGAAGAAGCGAGAGCTCACTATGAACAGGCTAAACTTGAAGCAGACGTCATCGTCAAGACCGAAATCGAAAAGAAAAAGCTCGAACTGCAGGCAGAAGCTGAGGCTGAACAGACAAGACGCCGCGCAAAGGGTGAAGCTGACGCAACGCTCATGAAGATGCAGGCTGAGGCTGACGGTATCAAGCAGATGCTCATGAAGCAGGCCGAAGGTTTTGCCGAAATCGTAAAATCCGCCGGAGGAGAAGCAAACGATGCGATCCGTCTTATGATAGCAGACAAGATGGAGGAGCTCACAAGAATCCAGGTGGACGCAATCAAGAACCTCCAGATAGACAAGATCACCGTCTGGGACAGCGGAGCAAACAAGGACGGGGGCAAAAGCACCACTGCGGACTTTATCTCCGGACTGTATAAAAGCATTCCCCCGCTGAACGAAATGTTCGACATGGCGGGTATGCAGCTTCCGAAGTACCTCGGCGAAAAGAAAGAAGAAGAGGCATCCGAAACAGCGGAAAAAGTTGAGAACAAAAAAGAATAATTCGGGCAGCCGCAGACGAAGCAGCGGAGCCTGTGATTATAAATAACAATTTATACGAAAGGCTCCCGCAGCTCCGATAAACGCTCAGACGGCGCGGGAGAGATGGTGACTTCATGGCAAAAAAGAAAAAAACCGTCGATGAAAACGCGCTTTTCAAAAACGGTATGCACGTTGAGCGGACAAAGCAGAGCGCGATTCAGGGCGGAATGCTTCTCGTGTATATGTGCGTGCTCGGAGTTTTCTCGTATATCGTAAGCATGATACCGGCGGGCATCTTCGGCGTCTTTGTGGCGAACGGCTCTACTACCAACCAGAGCATATATGACATACAGAATATACTTCTGACGGTGATAGGACTTCTTATAATCTGCATCGGCGGTTATATTCTCTCCAAAAAGGTCGGCGAAAACGACGCGATGATAGCGTTCAGGTATAAGCTCGAGCGGAAAGCCGATATGCGCTACCTTCTTATATCCCTCGCCATTGCGGTGGTGGTTTTCGTGTTTGTCGGAGCCGTCTGCAATATCGACTTTTTCATCGGCCCCGCGAAGTACCTCGGAATCTTTTTGTGCCGTGCGGAGAGAAGCATCAACGAGGGCATAAAGGTTTCGATCGGGTTCCGCCTCATCGCGATGCTTATCTGCATGGCATTCGATGTTCCGGTGATGCTCAAGGGTCTGAAGGATGGATTCAATGAAAAAATGAAGTCACTTTCCGACATCGAGGCCGAAGAAGCCGCAAAGGCGGCCGAAAAAACTGCATCAGAAACTAAATAAATAACTGCTTGAATAAATCTCCCCCTGTATGGCAAGAAAATATAGGGGGTGATTTTATGATACGAAAAACAGAATATCTCTGCGTTTTCCTCGCCGGCGGGATAATATACAACCTTATCGAAATCGCGTGGAGGGGATATACACATTGGAGCATGACGATTGCCGGGGGAATCTGCCTTGTTCTGATTCACACAATAAGTCAGAAAATGCGCGGCAGAAGCTATCTTCTGAAATATTCCCTGTGCTGTCTTGTCATCACCGCGGTGGAGTTTGCCGTCGGGCTGATTGTAAACGTGGCTCTCGGGCTCGACGTCTGGGACTATTCCTCGATTCCGGGGAACATAATGGGTCAGATCTGTCCGTTTTTTACGCTTATGTGGCTTCTTCTGTCTCCGCCGGCGTGCTTTGTCTCCGATATGACGCGCAGATTTTTTGACTTTTTAGTGCAAAGGGAATTTGAAAATGGCAAAACAGTCCAAACGTAAAACAAAAGCAAGCAATACCAAGCTCAGAAAGATTTTTTCCGGCAGAAACGGCGTGATTTTAGCGGTTCTCTTCGCAATTTACTCCGTGTACGCCTATTTTGCCACAGGAACAATCGTCCCGACCGCCGAGCTGATTGACGGCAGGCCCACATTCAGATTTGTTGACGTGGGTCAGGGCGACTGTCTCCTCGTTACATACAAGGGTGAGTCCGTTCTTGTTGACGCGGGTCCGGCTTCAAGCGGTGCGAAAACTGCGGAATATGTCAGTATGTACGCCCCGCACATAGATTACTTCATCATCACCCACCCGCATGAGGACCACATGGGAGGTGCGGAGGATGTTCTGAGGAGCTCAAGCGTCGATCACCTTGTCATGTCCACGGCAGTTTCCGGCGAAGATTTTTACTCTGACGCGGTGAACGAGGCGAAAAAACAGGGCTGCGAGATCATCTGCCTCACAGACGGAGCGGTTTACGACACTGGAAACATAACGGTGACGATATACGACCTGTTCGATTTTGAATACGACAACTTAAACAACTCCAGCCTTTTTGTAAAAATCGAAGTCGGCGAGACATCACTTCTGGTAACCGGTGACGCGGAGATCGAGGAGGAGGAATATGCGGTGTCACTCCTTGGGGACGAGCTTGACGTTGATATTTTAAAGGTGGGTCATCACGGTTCGCGCACGTCCACGACCGAAGGACTCCTTGAGCTTGTGACTCCTGATGAAGCCGTGATTTCGTGCGGGCTCAACAATTCCTACGGCCACCCGACCTCTGAGGTGCTTGAGCGTCTCGTAAGCTCCGGCGCAATAATATATCGCACCGACAAAGAGGGCACCGTGATCCTGCGCGGAGACTGACCGCCCGATTACAACGATAAAAACCCGCAGGGCAGTTTGCGGGCTTTTTTTCGCTATTATCCCATGCAACCATGTTTTGCTTGACCCGGCTGCACAGGTATAATATAATATTTACAGATGTGGATTGGTGCAGAAAAAATAATGTTAGTGCGATGGTGGAGGGCAGGGGAGACGGGACGCTTCTTGTAAGAAGCTTGGCAAGAACTTCATTTGGTTTTTATCATTTATCGTGTAGTGCGTATGGTGGCGGTATCACTTCGGACGGGTCAGCTGGCCTCGCGGCTTGATTTAGACATCCTCGACCTTAGAAAGGGTGGAGTGAGCTCGCAGGGACCGCCAACCCTGCTCGAGATAGCCGTATGGAATACGTTGATTTGCTAACCTGGATTGTTCGTGGTACTGACTCGCGTGCAGGGTGGAGGATATCTTAATTTATAGTTTCGCAGCTGACTGAATTGTTCGTTCGCTTCAAAACGACGTGAGTC
>JBJFHS010000121.1:0-3968 GCA_051893885.1 Eubacteriales bacterium | reverse complement strand
CCCTTTTCGCATCCGATTTTAGCCATGATTGCCTCAAGCTCGCCCTCCGCCATGAATTTCGCGAAGGAGCAGTTCGGTGTGTCGTCGACGTATCTGATGTATGCAAGGCCCTTTGCGCCGATGCCTTTTGCGTGGTTTGTGAGCTTGTCGATTTCCTTGCGGGTGTAGGTCTGAGAGGCATTCTTGGCCACGATTGCGCGAACGCTTCCGCCGTCAGCCACAGCTCCCGAGAAAACGGAGAAGCCGCTGTTCTTCACAAGGTCTGATATATCCTGAATCTCCATGCCGTAGCGCGTGTCGGGCTTGTCGGAGCCGTAGCGTTCCATCGCCTCTTTGTAGGTGAGTCTCGGCAGCGGGAGCGGTATGTCGACGTTCAGAACCTCTTTGAACAGCCTTGCGACATAGCCCTCGTTCATCGCCATGATGTCCTCTTCGTCGACGAAGGACATTTCAAGGTCGATCTGAGTGAATTCGGGCTGGCGGTCTGCGCGGAGGTCCTCGTCTCTGAAGCAGCGCGCGAGCTGGATGTATCTGTCGAAGCCGGAGAGCATGAGAAGCTGCTTATAAATCTGGGGCGACTGCGGAAGTGCGTAGAAGCTGCCCTTGTGGATTCTGGACGGAACAAGGTAGTCTCTCGCTCCCTCGGGTGTGGGCTTTATCATCATCGGGGTTTCGATTTCGATAAATCCGTTTTCGTAGTAATATTCCCTTGTCACGCGGGCGATTTCGTGGCGCATACGGATATTTCTCTGGAGCTCGGGTCTGCGAAGGTCGAGGTATCTGTACTTGAGCGCAAGCTCGTCGCGGACGTTGTTGTTGTCGCTTATCTCGAACGGAGGGGTCTGTGCGGCGGAGAGTATCTTCATGCTCTCGACGTAAATCTCAATCTCGCCCGTGGGAAGGTTTTTGTTGATTGCGCCCTCACCTCTCGAGCGGACTGTTCCCTGCGCGGTGAGCACGAACTCGGCTCTGACTCCGAACGCCTTGTCGAAAACCTCGCGGTCTGTGGTGTCGTCAAATGCGAGCTGAACGATTCCCGTCCTGTCGCGCAGGTCGATGAATATAAGACTGCCCAGGTCGCGAGTCCTCTGCGCCCAGCCGGCAACCGACACCTTTTTTCCTATATCCGCGGAGGTAAGTGTTCCGCAGTAAACCGTTCTTTTGTCCTGTTTTGTAAATGTTTCCATTTCTGTTTGTCCTTTTATGCAATAATTTAAGTTTATGTTTCGGTATTGTTTTTAATATTTTTATTTCCGTGCAGAACCGTCCGCGTCGTTTCCGGTATAATCTTTATACCGCATATTACCACATCCCTTAAAGATAAAAATGATAAAATTTTATATAATTTTACAAATGTCCATCACGTCGCCGAAGACGTATTTTGCCCCGGCTTTTTCGTAGATGCTCTCGCCAAAACGCCCTTTTATCGCGCACGGTATCATTCCGTATCGGCTTGCGAGCTTCAGAGCCACTGTCGAGGCGGTGCAGACGACGCATTCCTCCGGCTTTACAGCGAAATCCGCAGCCAGATTTTCAAAAGCCTCGCCGTAGTGGAGGGATTTGATAATTGAATCGAATGCGTCGGGGTCAAGTCCGTTGTCGGAGAGGATTTTTCTGACCTTATCCGGCTCGAAGTCCGACACCAGCGCAAGTTTTATATCAGTCCGCGACAGCTCCTCAAGAAGTCTTTCCGCCGATCCGAGTGCCGTCTGTTCGTGTACGAGCGTGCCCTCCATATCGAAAATTATCAGTTTAATATCGCTTTTTTCGTACATAAATCTGTTCTCGCTCCACTTTCTGCCCATGTTTTTCGTGAATTTTCTGACGTATGCGTCCGAAAACTCCTCTGCGGTGATGCCGTAGGAATTCATCATGTCAAAGAGGTACATAAAGGTGTCCGCGATCTCCTCGACGAAGTGCCCTCTCACGCTCTCGTTCTCCATGATTCCCTCAGCGCCCTTTTTCTTGATTATCGCAATTGCCTCACCGAGCTCGTCTATGCTCCACAGAATCGAGTACGGCGCGTGCTCCGGCGTTCTGTCGTCACTCCAGCCCTTTTCATCGGCAAGCTCCTTCTGCATACGGAGAAAATCCGATATTTTCGCGTCCACGGCACACCTCCGATTTAAACATATTCATAAGCATAAGTATATCAAATTCCGGCCGAATTATCAAGTATCAAAGTGATATATTTTGCGCCGATTTGAAATTTATAATTGTAATATGGCAATAATTTATTTTGTCAACTTCCCGCCGATTCTTCGCATTATTGCTATTGTAATTTCCGCCGCCATATGATAGAATAATGTAAAAAACTCAAAGAAGGTATTATGAATATGGAATATAAAATTTCAGACAAGCTCGCCGCACTCAAGCCGTCCGCAATCAGGGAGATATTCAAGTCCCTCACCGACCCCACGATAATCAGCTTTGCCGCCGGAAATCCGTCCCCCTTATCGTTTCCGGCTGAGGAGCTTGCCGAGCTGACTGCCGACATATACAAGAACAACGCCACCGCCGCTCTCCAGTACAGCATCACCGAGGGATATCCCCCGCTCAGGGCAGCTGTCGAGGCGAGAATGAAGGAAAAATTCGGTATCGGCGGGGATGACGACATGACGATAATCACCTCCGGTGGTCAGCAGGGTATCGAGCTGCTCTGCAAGGCGCTCTGCAACGAGGGAGACGCCGTGATCTGCGAAAATCCGTCGTTCATCGGCGCACTCAACGCTTTCCGCTCAAACGGCGCGCAGACGATCGGCGTTCCGCTCAAAGACGACGGAATCGACACGGAGGTTCTCGAAAAAACTCTCGAATCCACGCCGAACGCAAAGCTCTTATACCTCATCCCCACGTTCCACAACCCCGCCGGAATCACCTCGACGCTCGAAAACCGCAAAAAGGTGTACGAGCTCGCGAAAAAATACGGAATCGTCATCCTTGAGGACAACCCCTACGGCGAGCTCCGTTTTGCCGGCGAGGACGTTCCCACCTACAAGTCGTTCGACACCGAGGGGCTGGTGGTTTACTGCTCGTCGTTCTCGAAAATACTCTCCGCCGGCATGAGAATCGGCTACGTCTGCGGCCCGACGGAAATCGTGACAAAAATGGTTGTTGCGAAGCAGGTCGAGGACGTACATACGAACATCATGTTCCAGATGCTCTGCCACAGGTACATGACCGAGCGCGACCTCGACGGACACATCGCGAAAATCAAGAAGCTCTACCGCGACAAATGCACGCTCATGCTCTCCGAGCTCGACAAAAATATGCCCGGCTGCGTAAAATTCACACGTCCCGAAGGCGGACTTTTCATCTGGTGCACACTCCCGAACGGCACCGACTGCTCCGAATTCGTCAAGCGGGCCCTCGAGAAAAAGGTTGCCGTCGTCCCGGGAAGCGCGTTCAACTGCGACACAGAGGCCCCCTCAGACTCCTTCCGTCTCAACTACTCCATGCCCTCCGACGAGGATATCGTCCGCGGAATCGGCATTCTCGGAGACCTTGCGCGCGAGATGTTTGTGAAATAATGTGAGTGCGAGGGGGGAGACGGGGGGACGCGGACGCTTCTTGAAAGAAGCTTGGCAAGAACTTCAAAAGTGGTTATCTTTTATCGTGTAGTGCAAGGGTAGAGGTATCACTTCGGACTGGTCAGCTGGCCTCGCGGGGTGATATAGACATCCTCGACCTCAGAAAGGGTGGAGTGAGCTCGCAGGGACCGCTAGGTTGCAAGCAACCTTAACCCTGCTCGAGATAGCCATATCTAATACCTTGATTTGCTAACTTTCATTGATGTAGTCCTGACTCACGTCGTTTTGAAGCGAACTAACGATATAGTCAGCTGCGAAACTATAAATTATGATATCCTCCACCACGCACGCGAGTCCGTACCACGAACAGTCTAAGTTACTGAATCACGGTATTCCATCCGGCTATCTCGAGCAGGGTCTCGGCGGTCCCTGCGAGCT